>NZ_JADEXI010000890.1:0-1298 GCF_015207185.1 Microcystis sp. LEGE 08355
CATTTCCCCATTTCCCCATTCCCCCATTTCCCCTAGAGAAAAAAATCTGTCAAGTTCTCTAGACAACTGTACAAAATCGAAAATTTTCTTGTTATGACTGTAGAGAAAGAGTAGTTTTATGTTAAGCGAATCCGACCGTGAGCCTATCCAAAGAAACCAATCATCGCGATCGCACCTATTTCGCTCGTTCTCTCCAGCGATTGGAACAGGATGTGCTGAGAATGGGAACCTTGGTCGAAGAATCCTTTCGTCTTAGCCATCAATCCCTTTTTGCTAGGGATTTGGAAATGGCGAAAAAAATCGCCCCCCTTGACAAGGAAATCGATCGCTACTACCGTCAAATCGAGTTAGATTGTGCCACTCTCATGACTCTACAGGCTCCCGTAGCCCAAGATTTGCGGCTTTTAAGTGCTTTTATGCAATTAGTGCGCGATTTGGAACGTATCGGCGATTATGCCAAGGATTTGGCGGAAATAGCTCTCAAATTATTCGCCTATACTCCCCACGATTGTATGAGTGAGATCGAGGCTATGTCCCACCATGCTCAGTATATGTTAGCCACGAGCCTTGTCGCCCTGGCCGACCTCGATCAAGAAGCCGGTCCAAAGGTCAAAGAACTAGATAATACGGTCGATCGAGCCTATGATTATCTCTATCACACTCTCGCCCATCAAAGAGATATTAAGGGTGTGGTGGAACCAATCCTGCTGATGGCTTTACTAATCCGTCATCTGGAACGCATGGCCGATCACGCCACCAATATCGCCCAAAGGGTATCTTACATCGTTACCGGACAGAGAGGCTGAGGGTGTGGTGGCTCCTCAGATGATTTCTCTCGAACTCTGGCCTTCGCTTTTAGCGTTTACGACTCAGGGGGGTGAACTACTCTCAACAGAGTTGAGAGCTTCCTATTTCACGGGGGATTGCCTCAAGATGGACTTACGCACAGCTTTTGGTCTTACATCCCCTCTATAGGCAGTATCGCGCTTTTCCTAACGATAATATCCGTAAGGCTTCATTTCTGATATTTATCGCCGCATTTATGTCCCGGTCATGGGTTGTTTTACAATGCACACAAGTCCAATTTCTAGCCTCAAGCGGAAAACTACCCACTTGATTGAGACAGACATGACAAGTCTTAGAACTAGGGAAAAACCAGAAACGTTGAATCCTGTAATAAAACTTTACATTGACAAGCATAATACCCCTATAACATCAAATTTTAAGTTGAATAGACAATCCTCCGGAACCAGTGTACATAGGGTTTGCTGAATAAATCTAAAAACCTTGTTGGGTAA
>NZ_JADEXI010000891.1:0-1288 GCF_015207185.1 Microcystis sp. LEGE 08355
GATCGAGCGGCATGTCGACCTGGGCTTTGTCGGCGAACCGGTGGCGGTCGATCCGACGATCCTCGTCAATCTGACCAAGGATAATTTCATCCCGATCGTCGCGCCCGTCGCGCTCGGCGCCGATGGCGCAACCTATAATATCAACGCCGACACGATGGCGGGCGCGATCGCGGGTGCGCTGGGGGCGAAACGCTTCTTCCTGCTCACCGACGTTGCCGGGGTACTCGACAAGTCGGGGGCGCTGCTCACCGACCTCGACCGCCCGGCGATCGATACGCTGAAAGCCGACGGGACGATCACCGGCGGTATGATCCCGAAGGTCGAGACGTGCGTCGCGGCGGTCGAGGGCGGGGTCGATGCGGCGGTCATCCTCGACGGGCGCGTGCCGCACGCGATGCTCGTCGAGGTGTTCACCGCAAGCGGCGCGGGAACGCTGGTTCACAAATAGCGCGCGCGTCGCTATCTGGGCGCGCATGAACACGCTCATCATGGTCGCCATCTACCTGCTGTCCATCGTGTGGTGGGTGATCATCATCCAGGCGGTGCTGTCGTGGCTGATCGCGTTCAACGTCATCAACACGCATAACGACTTCGTCCGCAACATCTGGACGACGCTCGACCGGCTGACCGAGCCGCTCTACCGCCCGATCCGTCGGGTGATGCCTGATTTCGGCGCGCTCGACCTGTCGCCGATCGTCGTGCTGATCGGCATCACGATCCTCGACATCGTGCTCAGGAACCAGATCCAGCCCGTCGCCTATATCTCGTGACCGCGCGCGTCATCGACGGCAAGGCGCGCGCCGCCGCGCTGCGCGCCGAGGTTGCGGCTGGGGTCGCGAAGCTGTCGCGTCCGCCCGGCCTCGCGGTGGTGCTCGTCGGTGACGACCCTGCCAGCGCGGTCTATGTCCGCGCCAAGGGCAAGGCGTGCCGCGAGGCAGGGATGCTGAGCTTCGAGCACCGCCTGCCCGCCGACACGACGCAGGCCGCGCTGCTCGCGCTCGTCGCGCAGCTCAACGCCGACCCGGCGGTCGACGGCATCCTCGTCCAGCTTCCGCTGCCGCCGCCGATCGACGCGAATGCGGTGATTGCGGCGATCGACCCCGACAAGGACGTCGACGGCTTTCACCCGGTCAACGTTGGACGATTGACGAGCGGGCTGCCGGGGTTCGTCCCCTGCACGCCGCTCGGATGCCTGATGCTGCTGAAGGAGGAGCGCGGCGACCTGTCGGGACTCGACGCGGTCGTCATCGGGCGCTCGACCATCGTCGGCAAGCCGATGGCGCAGCTG
>NZ_JADEXI010000892.1:0-1282 GCF_015207185.1 Microcystis sp. LEGE 08355
GGGCAGGGGGGATCAGAGGCAAAATCTATCTTCAATTTAATTATAACTACTTACTTAATCTTTTCTAGCTTACCGTTTTTCAGCGATCGATTATCGACAGCTTCGGGATTACCTGGAGATAATTTCAGGTTATCGATCGAATTTTGTCAATTGTTGTATAATGATAGATCGTGCCTTTTTCACCCCAAGGAGGATTAGTTATGGCAGGAAGTGAACTAAAAGCGGATCTATGGGTTAACGAATATATTACCCCCTGGGACATTTATAGTCATGGGGTTTCGCGGATTTTAGCCTACAAAAAAACCGCTTTTCAGGAGATGTATATTGTTGAGTCGGGGGCCTATGGAAAAGCCTTGGTACTGGATGGGAAATGGCAATCTTGTACGGGGGATGAATTTATTTATCATGAAGCATTAGTGCAACCGGCAATGATTGCCCACCAAGAAGCAAAAACTGCTTTAATTCTCGGAGGTGGTGAAGGTGCGACAACGCGGGAGTTATTGCGTTGGAAAACAATCGAAAAAGTGATGATGATCGATATCGATGGGGATGTGGTGGCAGCTTGTAAGGAACATCTTCCCGAAATGCACCAAGGCACTTTTGATGATCCTCGTTTTCAGTTAGTTGTGGCTGATGCTTTAGAAGTTTTAGACACCACTAACGATCAATGGGATATTATTATCTCCGATCTGGTTGATCCCATCGGAGAGGGTCCTTCTTTCCCCCTATTCACGAAAGAATACTTTGAAAAACTACAAAGAGTTTTGGCCGAAAATGGCATTGTGGTTGTCCAATCTGGTCCGGTTTCTCCTCCTTCGGTGATGTATCATGCGCGTTTGGTGAATACTTTAAAAGCAGTTTTTCCCTACGTTCATTCCTATTGCGCTCCCACTCCTAGTTATGGTTCCCCTTGGGGTTTTACTCTCTGTGCTAATCATCCTTTAAATACTCGTCCCGATCCCGATGTGGTGGATGAATTAATCAGCGATACAACTACGGGAGGATTACGTTTAATTGATGGCATGAGTTTACTAGGAATGTTACAAACTCCTCTCTATATTCGTCAAGCAATCGCACAAAATACGGAAGTTTATACCCTAGCAAAACCCCCGAAATTCTTCGGTCAAGGAGTAATCAGTAATCAGTAATCAGTTATCAGTTATCAGTTATCAGTAATCAGTAATCAGTTATCAGTAATCAGTTATCAGTTATCACTTCACTGAGAAAACTCCCCACACCCTACACCCCACACCCTACACCCCACACCCCACACCCTACACCC
>NZ_JADEXI010000893.1:0-1277 GCF_015207185.1 Microcystis sp. LEGE 08355
ATCTGAACAAGAACATCATCGTCATCATCATCTACAGTGAAAGATGCAGCGTCATCAAGATGAGCTAAGAAGATATTAGTATCTAGTAACTCAAATGTATTTCCTCCGAAACCAAGGCTATTATCTAGATCCGAAAAAACTATTTGTGAAGCCCTATCTGTGCCTCCAATTGTAGCGAAAAAACTTTGACCATTCCAGTTAGTTAAAACTGCCAGTGGAATTGGTTGATCTGGATTAAAAGACCCCAAAAAACCTCACTGTTTGTTGATGGATTATTCGGCAATCCTGAAAGAACTGGAACAAAGTTTTCTGAAGTAGTCCCAAGACCAAACTCAGAATTAGCACCAGCACCACCTCCTAAGGATTTAACGTAAATATCAACCTGATCAGGAAATTTAAACTCTGCTGCATTGCTTGGATTAGTAATACCGCCAACGAATAAAGCAAGAGCAAAAGTAAATAAGGGATATTTGGGGTTGCAGGGATTGAACATTTTTGTTGCTCCTCAAAAATTAATTCTTTTTTTGTTGTTCGTTATCTTTTGTTCCTTGAGAATAAGGTTGATGCTTTTAGTTTGACCAGTGAGCAAAAATTGCCCAGTCGTCTGGAACAGGCGAACCAAAAGATTCGCCCGCCCACTCCCAATTAGTTAAATAAGCTGAACATCGAAAGAGACAGCAAACCCGGCGGGGCGATTTTCAATGGTTGCGAATTGTTGCCCAAGAAAACTTAACCCACCTGTTAAGCTATTGTAGTTAAATTGGCTAAGGCTACTAGCATTAAATCCGGACTTACTGATTTGGATGACATCGCCCTCTATCCACTGAAAATCCTTGATTACGTCAACTCCTTCTAGAAGAGAACCGAAAAAAAAGGCATCGGCACCAGTGCCGCCAGTGAGGATATCATTGCCATAGCCGCCATAGACAAAGTCATTCCCAGCGCCTCCTAATAGAACATCGTTGTCGGCTCCGCCAAAGAGATAATCAGTGTTGTTTCCGCCTGATAAAGTGTCAGCACCTGCTTCGCCAATGAGCAAGTCACTACCGTTTCCGCCGAAGACATTGTCATTTCCAGCGCCGCCGAAGATGTTATCTGCACCATCTCCACCATCAATGTAGTCGTTGCCTATTCCACCGTCGATGTAGTCGTTGCCCCCTTGGCCGTAAATGCTATCATTCCCTTCATTCCCGTAAAGGGTGTCATTACCGAAACTGCCGAACAAGAAGTCATTGTAAATTGTACCGTTGTAAACTGGCATTAGCTGTCAACTCCTG
>NZ_JADEXI010000894.1:0-1277 GCF_015207185.1 Microcystis sp. LEGE 08355
TTTCTTTTTCTCTCTAGTAACAATGATCGCAGAGGTAGAAGTGGCGGTCGCGAGCGCTGTTCCTACCATCATCAGATGCAGTTGACCCGAAGAAATGATCGCACTAACGAACAGAGAAGAAGCTACTTGAATGAAGGTTTTTATCATCTTTTCTTCTTTTGAGTATAGTGTGTACGGACAAATGAGTTCCACCTAGCTCCATTAGGCGGCCTTAACTAGGTGTGAACAATTTTTATCGTAATAGGGTTTTTAACGGGGTTCAAGCAATGTCATGCGAACGCCCATCTTCTGATTTTATCAAGCAAAGCGGCCGAAAGACTTCAACGAGAAGTGCAGTCAAGAGAAGATTTTATCGCCGATATTAATACTTGGCGAATTGATGTCCTCGATCTCAGGAAGCGAGGTATTTTTCTCATTACTCAGTAATTTCTTCGTACAAGCAGGGAATTAAGGGAATTATCGCTCAAATTACCGCCATTGACCGGCAAGAGGGCGATTCCCCTGAAATTCATTATCTCAAATCCGAGAATAGGAGTCTGGTAGGCTCCATGAATAACATAAAGAATTTAATCGCTAAATTAGATCAGTACAATGCGGTTGATAACGAAAGATTTGCAGAAATAATTAATCAGACTCCCTTTAAATATTTATCTTACCTTACCCCAACCGAATGTTACCAAAATCTCTTGAATCAATCGAAGGTAGTACAATAAAACGGTCGCGTTTTAATCTGTGCGATTATGTGATCGATTGTCGAGACTGAGGGAAGGGGAAGAACTGGAAGATACCGCCCTCGCTTTCTTAGGAATCTTGGGGAAACTACAGCGACCTTACCTGAGCGCGTTAGAAGAGGAAATGCTGACCATGTTAGAGAAGTATTACGGGTTAGTGACCGATTGACGCTCCGCGATAGATACGACAATCGCCCCTCTAACCATCAATCATTGCGGCGGTAGAATAAGGAGGCGCGTTTCGATAACGGGATGTCAACGGAAGTGAACGTACCCCACAATAGAGATGTACCCGCGACCGATCGATCATCGAAAATTTGGGTCTGAAACCCCGTCGTTCTAGGTTGGCTTTACTGTTAAATATTAGCGCATTTACACGATATATGCTAAAATGTGAGGCATGGAAAAGCTATCGCTACCGATTTTACCCCACACCCGAACAAGAGTCGCTATTGCGGCGCACATTGGGCTGTGTAAGATTAGTTTACAACAAAGCTCTCCACGAACGAACACAAGCTTGGTACGAAAAGCAAGAAAGAGTAGGCT
>NZ_JADEXI010000895.1:0-1277 GCF_015207185.1 Microcystis sp. LEGE 08355
TCTTAGTTATTCTTAATGCAATGGTTCGCCAAAATCAGCCTTGGCAGCTTGCTGACAATTTACCACCTTGTTCCTAGTGGGTCATCAAGTTTGTATTGAGGGATAAAGTCGCTTTAGTTTGATACGGGAATCTGCTGTGGTAAATCGCCAATTAACAGAACTAGATTTTTGATTTCGCTCTTCTTCCCACGCAGTAATTTCCAATTTGAGAGTATCTTTATCGGGGATACGACGGTTCACACACTGACGATTTAAAACACTCAATTCAATTTCTGCCATATTCAACCAACTGCCATGTTTAGGAGTATAATGAAACTCTAATTTATCCAAAATCCGTTTGGCTTCTTCCGGAGCAAAAGCTTTGTATAAAGAGGCTTTAACATGAGTGTTAAGTTGCTCTTGAATTACCCCAATTTTTTCAGCTTGAGGATAACGTTCATCTACCAAATATTTCATTTTATGGGCATAATCAATGGCCGTTCTTTGGTCAGTTACGAGGTGTGTCTCCAACCTATTAACGGCTCAAAAAACATAAAGAGATTGGCCACCCCATTCCGTTCATATTGATAGTCATAACGCTCTAATTGACCAGGTTCAGGGGGAATTACCTCTCTGGTTTCTTTCACCAACTGCTTACAACTTTCATCAAAACAAACCCAAGGATTTTTTTCGTCGTAAGGACGTTGATAAATATCTAAAACTTCTTCCATCCTGCAGACAAATTCGGCGTTTGATTCTGGTGGAATTACCCAAGATTCATGAAGCCAAGGTTTAAGTTCGTTTTTTTTAAGCTTTGTCTAATCGTCTCAATCGAGACTTGTTCCACTACTTTTAGTTCTACCATTTTATCCGCCAGCATTTGCAGAGTCCAACTACTTTTTCCCACTGGGGTTTCACTACAAGCGAGCGCAATTAGATAGGCTTCTTTTTCCCCATCAATTATTTTGGGGCGGCGATTTGGCTGTTCCTTCCGTTTTAAAGCTGATTCTAGCCCTTCTTCCACAAGTCTCTGTCTGACTCTCTCAATTGTAGCACGACTTATATTTAATGACTCACTAATCTTACTGTCTGTCCATCCTCCTCCTTCTTGATTAATATCTGCTTTGAGCAAAATTCTGGCTTGACATCCTCACCGCCGTAAACGGACGGTGATTCCCAAACCTCACGATTTAGGTTTCTGCTTCTTTCCCTTGCGGGGTTCCGCACCTGCCTTAACAGATTTACTCTGTTCTGGTCTTATGGTCGCTCTACAGACTGACACCGCAAGCCCTGCGGCC
>NZ_JADEXI010000896.1:0-1276 GCF_015207185.1 Microcystis sp. LEGE 08355
ATTAAGAACCTTTTGCCGATCATCGGCCCGATTTGCCTGTTCGTAGCCTGGGGTATCCCAGAGGATTAACTCGTCCCCTTCTGGGGTTTGCCAATGGTAGGATTGGATCGCGTCGGTACTGGGCAATAGATCCACTTGGGCTAAATCGGCCCGAAAGAGAGTATTAATTAAACTGCTTTTGCCGGCCCCGGTGCGTCCAACCAGCAGAATATTAACCGGTTGGCGATCGATTTCCGTGATCGGTTCCGCTTGGGCGAGAATTTCCTTGAGAGTAGTAGTGGCGATTTTGGTCTTCGTGGGGAGAGTTGGGGCGAGATTGCCGCCACTGTAGAGTAACACCGCTTGACGAGAGAGATTTCTTAGGGCATTTTCCCGCAAAACTTGCCCTAAATTGACTAATAATTGCTGATCCGCTCGATCGCTGTACTTTTGACTAGCCACTTTAGCCACGGCAGCAGCGGGATTGATCACCCATTGCGCCCAATTCCAGACTTGCCAAAGTTTCTGGGCCGAGGGTTGCAATTTTTGATAAACTTCGTAGGCTTGATAGGCTTGGCCGATGGTGATTTGATTCAGGGCCGGGGAAAGATTCTGCATCCAGCGATCGCTATCATCCACGGTTCCCCGAATTAAACCGTAGGCCTGGGGAATGTAAATATTTAATAAGGGGTACTTGACATCGGGGTAATATATCTGAGCGATGGCACTGACCAAATCCTGACAGCGTTGCCAAAAAGTCGCCCAATCTTCCCAAACCGGGCGATCATTGCGGGCCTCGACGATAATCCTCTCGATAATTTCCTCGACATTTCCCCCGGAATCACCGTCAGGAGGGGTTAATTCTGCCTTAATTTCCCCGATGGCGGCTTCAATTTCCCCGACTGCTGGGCGCGTCCATTTGACCAACAGGAAGCGCCAAGCAACAAAAATCAGGGTAAAAACTGCCCAAATCCAATTCAAACCCCATTGATTGATCTGGACACTGGCGGCCACGATCAGAAAGATGACCACGGCGGCGATCGGAACTGCTAAAATCAACCCTTGCCAAGTTTTTAACCGTAACATTGCTCGATCTGGTTTTTTTCCATTCTACCGATCTCTGATTCTCGGTTAGGGGGGCAGTCCTGATGCCAAAGTCGGCACCGCCAAGCCTGAAAATATTCTGATTGACGAATTGGCGTTATTTGAGCTTCTATTTTCCAGTCAGTCCCGATGAAAAAATTTTCACCCCCACAGATGAAAGAGGTTTCCTTCCCTACACCCCACACCCCACACC
>NZ_JADEXI010000897.1:0-1274 GCF_015207185.1 Microcystis sp. LEGE 08355
GGGTGGGAGAGGGGAGTATTTAGAAAACGGGTTTCTTTCAGAAACCCGTTTTCTAGGGGTGGGAGTATGTCAAACTAAAAAGTAAAGCTTAGACAGCCTATCTTTATCATGCCAGATCAGCCAATCTCGATCGCCCAATACTACCACGAGCGGACCAAATACGACCCCCAGACGATCGCCTCAAAAAGTAAAGGTCTTGATTGGAGTCAACAACCCTATCCCTTCAAAGAATACAAAATCGGTCAGACTTTCGATCTCAAACCCTACCTCTCCCGTCAAACAGTTCCCCAAAAAGGAGACTTTTGGCGACGTATATCGCGAATTTTGGGCTGTAGCTATGGTTTAACTGCCAAAATCGCCACTATGGGTAGTCCCTTGTACCTACGTTCCGCACCCTCTGCCGGTGGATTATACCCCGCCGAGGTCTATCTGATCTCCCGTGGCACGGAATTTTTGCCCGCCGGTCTCTACAGTTATCAAGGTCAAAGTCACTCGCTGCTTTTATTCTGGGAAAGTGATGTCTGGACTAACCTGCAATCTGCTTGTTTCTGGAATCCTGTTTTAGAAAATACCGATATCGCTTTAGTTACCAGTGCCATTTTTTATCGGTCCGCTTGGCGCTACGAAGATCGAGCTTATCGGCGTATTTTCCTCGATACAGGGCATTTATTGGGCAATATTGAGCTATCAGCCTCGATTAATGACTATCGCGCTCATTTAATCGGTGGTTTTAACGATAGTCAGATGAATGAATTGCTTTATCTTGATTCCGAGAAGGAAAGTGTTATGACGGTGATTCCTTTGGCAGATCTGCTCAATATCCGGCAAAATCTCCCCCCTAGTACCACGGCACTCCCTTCGGCAACCACGACTCTTTATCCCAAAATTGCCGAGGGGGAATTATTAAACTCTCTACACCGAGCGACTATCATAGCTACAGATGAGAAGATAGAAGCAAATATTACCCCCTCTAATTGGGAAGATAAATATAATTTTCCTTTTTGTCTAAAAGTTTCCGTGACATCCCGTCCCGTCAATTGGGGGGAAGATTTAATCGATCTGGAAAGTACGATGCTTAAACGCAGATCCACCCGCGCTTATAGTGGTGCTAGTCTCAGTTTAGACGAATTGCGAGCGCTGCTGCATTTTACCTATCAACCCCAAGATTATGCCGACCAAAATCTCGATCCCAATCCCGATTATTTTGATCTAGATTTATTGGAAACTTTTATCGCTGTTTCGGCAGTAACTGGATTAGAGGAAGGCTGTTATTA
>NZ_JADEXI010000029.1:0-18011 GCF_015207185.1 Microcystis sp. LEGE 08355
GGTAGTGGCCCCTGCGGGAAAACCAATCACGGTAGAAACTAAAGTTTTTTTGCCGTGGAGTAACTGCACAGCTTGCTTAACGGCAGCGGGATAAACGCAGACGGTGGGAAAACGATATTGTTCGGCCTGTTGACAGTAAGCCTCTAATTGTTCACGGGTGGCGGTGGGGATGAGGAGAGAATGGTCGATATATTGTGCTAAATCTAGATCAGAATCGGTGATAGCCATTATCTACGCCTCAATATAGTCAATCGATCGCTATTTTCTCATTTTATGGAAATCGCACAATAAAGTCATGTCTCGCTAACCGAGAAATTCCGAGACTAGCAAAAATCCATTAACCTAGGAAGAAACCGTCACAAGTGAAGACTAGGAGAAAATCGACCTATGTTAGAAGCGTATCATCAGCACGTTGCCGACCGAGCGAAATTAGGTATCCCTCCCCTTCCCCTCAATGCTCAACAAACGGCGGAATTATGCGAAATACTCAAAAATCCGTCCGAAGAACTCAAGGGAGAATTGCTGACCCTGCTGCGTGACCGTGTTCCCCCCGGAGTTGATGAAGCGGCCTACGTTAAAGCGGGATTTTTAACAGGAATTGCCAAAGGTGAAATAAAATCTAGCGTTATCTCCGCTCAGGGTGCGGTTAGCTTACTGGGAACCATGGTCGGTGGTTATAACGTTCATTCTCTGATTGAACTGCTGAAATCCAGAGATATTAATATCGCCGCCGCTGCTGCCAGCGCTTTAAGTAAAACCCTGCTAGTATTCGACGCATTTAACGAGGTTTTGGAATTATCCGACACCAATCCCTATGCTAAACAGGTCATCGATGCTTGGGCCAATGGCGCTTGGTTTATCGCTAAACCGAAACTTGCTAAAGAAATTACCGTCACCGTCTTCAAAGTACCCGGAGAAACCAATACAGATGACCTATCTCCCGCTCCCCATGCCACCACCCGGCCCGATATTCCCCTCCATGCTTTGGTAATGTTAGAAACCCGTCAACCCGGGTCCCTAGAAACCATTGCCGAATTGAAAAAATTAGGCCATCCGGTCGCCTATGTGGGGGATGTGGTTGGGACTGGTTCCAGCCGAAAATCGGCGATTAACTCGGTTCTCTGGCATATTGGCGATGATATTCCCTTTGTACCTAATAAACGTGCTGGTGGCTATATTTTAGGCAGTAAAATCGCCCCTATCTTCTTTAATACTGCTGAGGATTCCGGCGCTTTACCGATTGAATGCGATGTTAGCCAAATGAACACGGGGGATGTGATTAAAATTTATCCCTACGAAGGCAAAATCACCAACGAAGCGGGAGCAACTATTAGCACTTTTAGCCTCAAACCTGAGACAATTCTGGATGAAGTGCGGGCCGGCGGTCGTATTCCCCTATTAATCGGTCGCAGTCTCACGGATAAAACCCGTCACGCCTTGGGACTTGAGGCTAGTACCCTATTTACTCGTCCCACTATGCCTAATGACACGGGTAAAGGTTACACCCTAGCGCAAAAAATGGTCGGCAAAGCTTGCGGTTTACCCGGAGTGCGGCCGGGTACTTCCTGTGACCCAATTATGACCACGGTAGGGTCTCAGGATACCACCGGCCCGATGACCAGAGACGAGTTAAAAGAGTTAGCCTGTTTAGGTTTTAGCGCCGATTTAGTCATGCAGAGTTTCTGTCACACGGCAGCCTATCCCAAACCGGTTGATATTCAAACTCATCACCAATTACCGGACTTTTTCTCTACCCGGGGTGGGGTGGCTTTACGTCCGGGAGATGGCATTATTCATTCCTGGTTAAATCGGATGTTATTGCCGGATACGGTGGGGACTGGAGGCGATTCTCATACTCGTTTTCCCCTGGGAATTTCCTTTCCTGCGGGGTCGGGTTTAGTGGCATTTGCCGCCGCTTTGGGAGTAATGCCTTTGGATATGCCGGAATCGGTTTTAGTGCGTTTTACGGGGGAATTACAACCCGGTGTAACTCTGCGCGATATTGTTAATGCTATTCCCTACGTTGCCATCCAAGAAGGCAAATTAACCGTGGAAAAACAGAACAAAAAAAATGTTTTTAACGGTCGCATTATGGAGATGGAAGGGCTGCCGGATTTGAAATTAGAACAGGCTTTTGAGTTAACCGATGCCACGGCGGAACGTTCCTGTGCTGGTTGTACGATTAAGTTAAGTACCGAGACAGTGGCGGAATATTTACGCTCTAATGTGGCCCTGTTAAAAAATATGGCGGCCCGGGGTTATAGTGATGCCAAAACTATCCTACGTCGGGTAGCAAAAATGGAACAATGGTTAGCTAATCCCGTTCTGATGGAGGCGGATAAGGATGCCGAATATGCGGATATTATCACCGTCAACTTAAACGAGATTAAAGAACCAATTGTTGCCGCACCCAATGACCCCGATAATATCAAGTTAATGTCGGAATGCGCCGGGGATAAAATTGATGAGGTGTTCATCGGTTCTTGTATGACTAATATTGGTCATTATCGCGCCGCCGCTAAGATATTAGAAGGAGCAGGAGTTGCTAAGGCTAAACTGTGGATTTGTCCCCCCACCCGCATGGATGAAAAACAATTGCGCGAGGAGGGAATGTATGGCATTTTTGCCGCTTCTGGGGCCCGTACTGAGATGCCTGGATGTTCCCTTTGTATGGGGAATCAAGCGCGGGTTGAAGACAGAGCGACGGTATTTTCTACCTCGACTCGTAACTTCAATAATCGCATGGGAAAAGATGCGCGAGTCTATCTCGGTTCCGCCGAATTAGCAGCGGTTTGTGCGCTGCTGGGACGCATTCCCACCGTCGAGGAATACCTGGCAATTGTCACCGAGAAAATTAATCCTTTTGCTGGCGATTTATACCGCTATTTGAACTTTAATGAAATCGCTGGTTTTGAGGATGAAGGCCGGGTAATTCCCCTAGAAGATTTACCTAAAATTGAGGATATACTAGGGATTCCTTCCGGTGTTTTGAGTTAGTATGAAGTTGAGGGTGAGCTATAAAAAGCTCACCTTTTGTTCAGAAAATAAAGAGGTAAAATTTATGGGAATGCCCTGTGAAGTGAATAGTATTTTAAAGTTAAAACCATCTCAAGGTTATCCAGAAAGTTTGGAATTATCTAAACAGTATCAAGGGAGCAAAGAAGATTATAGAATTATTCCTGTTGATGTTCCCATTCCTTTGGTAAATGAACATTGGGTCGCCTACGCAGATGTTATCATTGAAAAATTAGTTTGGGAAAATCGTCAAACAACAGTTTTATTTAGAATTGATAGGATTTATCCAGTCCCTTTTATTGTCAAAGAAACTTGAAATTAGATGAAGGATCAACAACGAATAATTATTGCAAGAATTATTAAGTATGAATTTGATTATTTTCTTAGAAAATTCAAGCCTTGGGAAAAACTCATATTTTTGTTATACTTAATGGTAGCAATTGTGACAGGTTTAGGGGATGCAAGTTCATTTTTTACAGGAGAGAATAGTCCTATACCTAGGGAATGGAAATTATTAAAGAGTCCTCAAATAGTTACGATTATATCTATTATTATCTTAGGAATTCCTGTTCTACTCTCTCAAACACAGACTGGACAAGATACTGTTGAACTTTTAGAAACAATTCGCTTAAACATTGTGCCAGCAATCAGTAGTTTTTTAGAAGAATTATCTGTTAATATAAAACAAAAATTTAATCTAAAAGGCAATATCAGAGTATCCTTGTGGATACCAGTGAGACAAAAGTTATTTACTTGGAATCTCCAAATGGTATGTAAAACTAGCAATGTATCTGATAGGGAACTAGAGGCACTTTTTGAATTAGATGAAGGGGTAATTGGTTACACATACCTGAAGACTAAAAGAAAGTATGCGTTGGAGTTTATTGATATTTCTAATTCCCAGCAATTACCGTCTTCTTATGTCCCTCTCCAAAGAGACAATGAACTATTAATTAATCCTCATATAAAAATTGTGTTAGCTGTAGCTGCACTGCAAAAAAGTTCTATTCTGGGACTATTAGCTGTTGATACCGATGATAGTGCGGATTTAAGCTCAATGAATGATAGAAATCTGCATAGTAGTATTTTAGACTGGATGACACAATACAATAACGTTGTTAAATTACTCTGGAGAATGAAGAATAATGTCTAGGGTATTGACTAGGTTAAGCAATTGACTCATGATAACAGTAGGGGTAAGACCTAAACCACAGAGGAAACTATTATGTCTGAGTCACTAAAACAACAGAGACAAGCACCTAGTTTAAAGTTAATTGAAATATTAGAAGATGGTAGTGCCAAAACTTTTATCTACGAAGATCCCGAAAAAAAGAACAAATCCAGCTTTATTGCTCGAATAAAGGCTAAAATACAACAAAAACTCAGACCATCAGCTAATTAGTTCTTATGTATTTGCCAGATCATTTGTACACAAGGGGGTTATCTACCCCTGGATTTGTTTTTATAGTCATGACCGATTATTTTGATACATTCTAGATACATGAAGCTCTTATCCTGTCTAGTATTAGTATTCTCAATCTTAATTGAAATCGCTGGTTTTGAGTATGAAGGCCGGGTAATTCCCCTAGAAGATTTACCTAAAATTGAGGATATCTTAGGGATTCCTTCTGGTGTTTTGAGTTAGTATGAAGTTTAGGGTGAGCTATGAAAAGCTCACCTTATTGACGATTTTTGCGATCAAGGAGATTAAAATCATGAAATTAGACCAATTTGAATATATTTCTAATCGAGGGGAACCTAGTGAATGGCGAATTGATGGATGTCAGTTAGGCAATATTAATTTAATCGTTGGTAAAAATGCCAGTGGAAAATCAAGAATTGTCAAAAGTATATATAAGCTATCAGAACTATTATCTGGAAGTGAAAAATTTGATCCATCTTTTAGAAAGGATACATGGCATTTATTTTTTGATTGCACCACAAATTGTAAAACAGAATATTTTCTAGAATCAGAAAATGGAGAAGTTCTCCAAGAAAAGCTAATTATTGGTAGCAAGCAACTTTTAGAAAGAAATGAGTCGGCAGAAGGTAGAATTTTTGCCCAAGAACTTAATCAGTATATGCGCTTTCAAACACCTAAAACAGAATTAGCAGTAGTTAAGCGTCGAGATACTATCCAACACCCTTTCTTGGAAGATATTTATAAATGGTCTAGCTCTCTAAGATTCTATGAATTTGGAACACAACTGGGAAAATATACCCTAGCTAAATTGCCGCCAACAACAGAATTATTAAAAGCTAAAACAGATACTAAAGATTCTGATTATGTTGTTGAAATATTTGTGCTGGGAAAACGAGAACATAGTGAATTCACTCAAAGAATTATTGACGATATGAATAGAATCGGTTATCAAATTACAAAGATAGAAACTAAAGTACCGAGTTTTTTCAAGTCTAATATTTCGCCTCTTGAAAATTCAGACGAGGATTCAGACAATTTACCAAAGTTTTTGTATGTGCAAGAAGATGGGTTAAAGTCTGTCACGGAACAATCGGAAATATCTCAAGGAATGTTCAGAGCTTTATCATTATTTATTCAGATTAATTACGCTATTTTGTCAGATCAGCCTAGTTGTATTATTATTGATGATATCGGGGAGGGTTTGGATTTTCAACGATCTTCAGCTATAATTAAACTTTTAATTGAGAAGGCGAAAACAGGCTTAGTGCAACTTATCATGACCACTAACGATGAGAATATCATGAATGGTGTTCCTCTTGAATATTGGTCTGTTATCGAACGACAACCCGGAGTCGCTAAATTACATAATTACTCTAATTCTCCCGAACAATTTGAACAGTTTAAACATATTGGACTGAATAACTTTGATTTTTTTGCTAGTGAATACTACTTGCAGGAACCTAATTCAGAGGAGGTGATAGATTGATGTTACAGAAAAAACTAGCGATTTTTGTGGAAGGACAGACCGAAAGAATATTGATAACCAGGTTACTTCAAGAAATTGCAGGATACAAAAAAGTTTCTGTGGAAGTTTATCAAGTGCGCGGGGATAAAGCTAATCGCAAAATTGAACCGCTAAAATCAAATTCTATCGAAGTTGCTCCTTTCTTTATTCTTTTGTACGATTGCGGATGTGATTCTCATGTACTTTCCGATATAAAAAAACAACATGATAGTTTAACTAATAATGGTTATAAAAAAAATTTAGGTTTACGGGATCTATATCCCGAATCTCTAGAAAATAGAACTAAGGTAGAAAATGGCATTAAAGGATTTTTAAAACCTTTACTTCAGAACAAGGGAATTCCCATTTCGATGATTTTAGTGATTATGGAAATCGAAGCTTGGTTTTTAGGTGAATACAGTTTTCTGACTAAAATAGATAGTTGTTTAACATCTAAGTTTATTCTAGACAATTTAGGTTTCGATCTAAATGTCCTAGATGTAGAACAAATACCACATCCTAGTCAAGTGCTGGACAGTATTTATCAATTAATACAACGAAGCTATGATAAAAGCGAAAGGACTGTGGAAGAAATAGCTAGTCTCCTAGATTATGAGTTTATATATTTGCATCTAGTTGAAAAGATTAAACAACTCAAGCAGCTTATTGATGCAATCAACCTTTTTTTAAAGTAAAAATACATCTACAGCGTTTCTCATCAAGATAAAGTGTAACCTACTTTGACATCGACCACCTACTCCCCAAAACGAAAACTTCGCACCTCACCATTAAGATAACTGTTGTAATACTGCTCACTTAATATTCTATTTTCCTACCGATAACTGATAAACGGTTGACAGCTTAGATGTGTAATTAATTTTGCTTAGGGACTGACAGCTATTTAAATATACTTTTGCCAGTTCATCTTTGACTCGCCAGTTCAAGGGTTAGATATTTTCCGAGCAAAAGTGCTACAATGTAATCTTAGGGGTCAAAACAATCAAGGAGAAGAGCATGGTCAGCAAAATTGATCGCCAAGCATTTTTACAATCCTTAATAGTACCACCGGGTAAAGAAATTTCTCTGCACAAGGATTACGATCCCGGGTTTAAGCCAGACTATATCACCAAAGAAGATGCCACGCTGCTGCTGCAACAGGGGATCGAAAAAATGGCCGAGTTTCAAGATAAACTCTATGCCCAGGATACCTATGCCCTGTTAATTAATCTGCAAGCCATGGATGCGGCGGGTAAAGATGGTACGATTAGACACGTTATGTCGGGTTTAAATCCCCAAGGCTGTCAGGTATTTAGCTTTAAAGTTCCCTCGGCCGAAGAACTAGATCACGATTATCTCTGGCGATATTATAAAGCCTTACCGGAGCGGGGTCGTATCGGTATTTTTAATCGTTCTTACTACGAAGAATTATTAGTCGTGCGCGTCCATCAAGATTTATTGGAACGGCAAAAACTCCCCCCAGAAGACAGAACCAAGAAAGTTTGGCAGCGACGTTTTGAGGAGATTAATAATTTTGAAAAATATCTGGTTAACAATGGGGTTATTGTCCTGAAATTCTTTCTCAATGTTTCTAAAGAAGAACAGAAAAAAAGATTTTTAGAAAGAATTGATCGCCCTGAAAAAAACTGGAAGTTTTCCGAAAGTGATGTCAAAGAAAGAGCTTTTTGGGGTGATTACATGAAAGCCTACGAGGAGGTATTCAATCATACCAGTACTGAATGGGCTCCTTGGTATATTATCCCGGCTGATCGCAAATGGTTTACCCGTTTAGCTGTGGGGGCGGTTATTTATCACACCCTGGAATCCCTTGGTTTAAAATATCCCACCGTCACCGAAGAACATCGCCAAGCTTTACTGAAAGCCAAAGAAATCCTCGAAAACGAGCCAGATTAAAAATGGAAGAAAATCCCCAAAAAGCGATAATTGCCGGAAAATCGATCGTATAATCGATCTCGATTTTCAAGAATTCCCCCTATGAATTATCGCATCGATCGCCGCACCTATGCAGAAACCTACGGCCCCACCGTCGGAGATAAAGTTCGCCTGGCAGACACGGAATTATTTATCGAAGTCGAAAAAGATTTCACCAGCTACGGCGATGAGGTAAAATTCGGCGGCGGTAAAGTAATTCGCGATGGGATGGGCCAATCCCCCATTTCTAGGGAAGATGGGGCGGTAGATCTAGTGATTACTAATGCCTTAATTCTCGACTGGTGGGGCATCGTTAAAGCCGATGTGGGCATTAAAGACGGCAAAATTTATAAAATCGGTAAAGCGGGCAATCCCCACATTCAAGATAATGTTGATATTATTATCGGTCCTGCTACCGAGGCATTAGCCGGGGAAGGGATGATTTTGACAGCAGGGGGGATTGATGCCCATATTCATTTTATCTGTCCCCAACAAATTGAGACAGCGATTGCGTCGGGGATTACCACGATGATTGGTGGCGGGACCGGACCTGCGACGGGAACTAATGCCACCACCTGCACCCCGGGAGAATGGCACATCTATCGAATGCTAGAGGCGGCCGAAGCTTTCCCGATGAATTTGGGTTTTTTGGGTAAAGGCAATAGCAGTCAGCCGGAAGGACTAGCGGAACAGGTAAAAGCGGGGGTAATTGGCTTAAAACTCCATGAAGATTGGGGAACCACTCCGGCAGCCATTGATACCTGTTTAAGCGTGGCCGATAAGTACGATGTGCAGGTGGCGATTCATACCGATACTCTCAATGAGGCTGGTTTTGTCGAGGCCACTATCGCCGCTTTTAAAAATCGCGTCATTCACACCTACCACACGGAAGGGGCCGGCGGTGGTCATGCTCCCGATATTATCAGGGTTTGCGGGGAAATGAACGTTTTACCCTCCTCTACTAACCCCACTCGTCCCTATACGACGAATACCTTAGAGGAACACCTCGATATGTTGATGGTTTGTCATCATTTAGACCGGAGTATTCCCGAAGATGTGGCCTTTGCTGAATCCCGCATCCGCCGCGAAACTATTGCCGCCGAGGATATTCTCCACGATTTAGGGGCTTTTAGCATCATTTCCTCCGATTCTCAAGCGATGGGACGGGTGGGGGAAGTAATTATCCGCACTTGGCAAACTGCCCACAAAATGCGGGTACAACGGGGCAGACTGACCGGGGAAACGGGAGAGAATGATAATCTGCGAGCAAGACGATATATTGCTAAATATACGATTAATCCTGCTATTACCCATGGTGTCTCCGATTATGTCGGTTCCATCGAGGTGGGCAAATTAGCCGACTTGGTTCTCTGGAAACCGGCATTTTTTGGCGTAAAACCGGAAATTGTCCTGAAAGGCGGTTTAATCGCCTGGGCGCAAATGGGCGACGCTAATGCCAGTATTCCCACACCCCAACCGGTTTATATGCGTCCCATGTTTGCCTCTTTTGGCGGTGCGATCGCCAAAACTTCCTTGACATTTGTTTCTAAATATGCTATGAAAGCGGGCATTCCTGAGAAGTTAAAGCTGAAAAAAACCGCCGTGGCTGTGTCGAATACGCGCAATATCAGTAAGGCTAGTATGAAGCTAAATGACGCTTTACCGCGCATGGAAGTTAATCCCGAAACCTACGAGGTGCGTGCTGACGGGGAATTATTAATCTGTGAACCCGCTACGGTTTTACCTATGGCCCAACGCTATTTCCTATTTTGAATTCGATTTCAGAAAACGGGTTTTTTCAAAAAACCCGTTTTCTTTTTGAATCAACAGTTAAGGATTAGTAGGAAAATTTGGGAAAAATAACTTAACCAATCCTGCCATTAGTGCAGTAACAATGGCAACAAAGATGGTTCGATTAGTAAATTCCAAGTTATCTAGGCGTTTATTCACGCCTGTTAATTCTCCTTTAATATTTGCTATGTCAACTCTTAAGTTATTCACTTCTTCAGATAGCTTGTCTATTTTGCTATTAAGTTGTTCAGATAATCTGTCTATTTTGCCATTAAGTTGTTCAGATGACTTGTCTATTTTGTCATTAACTTCTTTGAATTGTCCTACAATAAAGTCTTTTAATTCTTTGAGGTCGTTTTCTGTAAATGTTGCCATTGTGTGACCCTCCTAGTAATTGTTTGTGATACCAATAATCTTACCACTAAGTTTAACTCCTAACCCTTAATCAGTCAAATTGCATCGAAGTTGCATCACCAGAAGGAATAAAACTGGCCCAATAAAAAGGATGTTTTTGCTTCTCACCCTTGAGCATTCCTAGTTGAATTTGTCGCAAAGCTTCACTGCGTCCTTCTCCTTTTTGTAAGCGTCCATAATAGGCGACCATTAAATCTTTAGTCGCATCATCAGAAACTTTCCAAAGGCTAATTAATTGGCTTTCACTTCCCGCAATAACTAAAGCGCGGCGCAATCCATAAACTCCCTGACCGATTTTAATATCTCCTTTCCCCGTATCGCAAGCAGAAAGCACAACTAATTTGGTTCCGACTAAGTTTAAATTGGTAGTTTCTAAAGCAGTCAAAACACCATCATCTCCTGCACTTTGACCGATTGTAACTCCTGCTAAAACTAACCCAGAACGCAATAAAGGATTCTCAACCACATTACGTTCACCTTGTAGGGGCGAATTGCGTTCGCCCGGATTGCGTTCGCCCGGATTGCGTTCACTCAAATTGCTTTCTGGTTTAAAAAAACCATGAGTAGCGATGTGGAGAACATTCGGTTTTTTAACTTGTTTGACGGCGTTTTCTGTGGCTTGAGAACCAGTTAAAACAGTGGCTTGAGGTAAGAGATTTTTAATCGCTTTAGCTTCTTGTTCTGTACCCGGAAGACCGGGAAAAGTAAACTCAGACAGGTCGATGGAACGAGTGAGAGCGACTTTTTCCCCTGCTTTACCATAGAAAGGATCAGCTACAATAAGCGGAGATTGTTGACTAGCAAATTTATCTTTAAGGCGCAATAAATCCCGTCCAGAAGTGAGATAGGTAATATGATAATTTTCCACTAAGTATTGATTATTTTCATCTACTAAAGCTTCAAAGGGAATTAAATTAAGTGCAGCATCAGGAGAAAGCAGAATTGTTTTAGTATTGCCTAATAATTGACGGATAGGCTGCATCAATATCTCATCAAGTTGACGCGCTGATTCTTTGAGTTGGGGAATAGGAGTTTGAGGTATTCCAGTTACTTTGTCAACATCTGCAAGATTGTCACGGAAGTAGGTTAATTTGTCGTCAATCGGTTTAGCTTCCCCTAAATCCTTGGCTTTGATGTCACCATTGGGATAGAGAATATAAACAGCATAGCGAGGGATGCCAAAACGTTGATTTTCAGGTGCTTTAGGATTAACAGGTTGATAGCGGACTATTTCAACTAAAGCAGCATCAGCAGGGATTAGCTTTTGAATACCTTCGAGGGTAATGGGTTGGGATAGGCTACGAAATTCGGCACTACGAACACCGATTTTACCCTCTATTTCTTTGGTTGTCTCCTAATTGTTGTTTTCTGATAGCTAAGGCTTGTTTGAAGAGGGGTTCGGCTTCGCTGTATCTTCCTTGAGACTTGTAAAGTCCTGCCAAATTGTTGAGACTGGCGGCGGTAAGGGGATGGTTGTCTCCTAATTGTTGTTTATAGATAGCTAAAGCCTGTTCTGCTAGAGGAATCGCCTCGTTATATTTCCCCTGCTGATACAGTTGAATAACTTGCTGAGTTAGCCTCTCTGCTTCGGCTAATTTATCTTGCGTTGAAACCTGAGAAATCACCTGTCCCACCGTTGGGGCTAACATGACTCCCGATAATCCCATCATCCCGGTAATGACGACAACCGCTATCCCTGATTTGATTGATACTTTCATTGGTCTTTTATCCCTAGAGTTTATTGATAGGCAAAAACATTAACTTGAATAGATTTGTCGGGTTGAGCCTTTCGCTGTAGTAAAATTCTGATTTTTTCTGCCGTTTCACTACTAAAAACAACCTCACCACAGTTATAGCATTACTTTAAGGCAGAGCCTTAGATATTGTGTTCCAAGGCTTTGCCTTGGAACAAGGGGACAAGGAGAATTTGTTTTAAGTACCATAATTAGTATAAGGCCGTTTATAAGGTGGTTGCAGTCCCAAAACAATATCCTCCCTCTTAACACCCATTGAAATTAAATCCTCTGCTGGATTCAATTCCGTTAAATTTTGTTGTAGCCAAATCTTATTATCACGAATATCAAAATGAACAATCGAGCGGTAAACTCGTTTTAAACCTTCCCATCCTACATTCATCCACTGATAATGATCCCGTTCCACATCAAATATTAATTGTACTTCTACGTCTTCACCGGTAACATCTTCTGCTACATAGCGACTTAACAAATTTTGCACTGCTTGACGATATTTTATGAGTTTATCTTTATCCATTGTTTGATTACCTCCGTACAAAAGTAGTAGCCATTATCCATAATTTATAGTAATTTCAAATAAGTTGTAGGGGCGAAGCATTCGGATAAGAAATCTACGGTTTCAGCGATAGGTTATTGCCCGAATGCTTCGCCCCTACGGGAGTGCTATAACTTCCATCCTTACTCCCTCTTTAAAATTTCATTAATTGTTTTAGCCAATTCCTGAACCTGCGAAGTATCTCCTAACTGATTATAAGTCCCCTTCGCCTTAGTTAACCACTGTATCGCCTCATCCTTACTCCCCAAGAGATGATAAGCTATTCCTAAACCCGCTTGTATCTCCGCTTGCACTGACAAATTCTGCGTATTTGTTGCCAGTTTTAACGCTTTTTCATAAGGTTTTTTTGCCAACTGAGGCAACCCTATCTTAAGGTAAGTATCCCCTAACAGTTGATAAACCGTAGCAACCTGACTATTTTGCTTCACCAATCCTTCTAATACCTCAACCGCATCCCCATACAACTTATAACCTCGATAGAGATGCGCTAAAACTAACCCTGCTTCCTCTGGGGATAATTGCTGCTGTTGAACAGTTTTAACAGCATCTAAAACCGTTTTTTGAGTCTGTTCATCTAATACTCTAAACCCGACTACTGCATCACTTCTAGAAGACGCACCATTATCAGCTTCTATGATTACTCGATATAGCCCTCCTGTTTTCAGAGGAGGTTCACCGGGATAGACTATCTCAGTTTTATTTGTCTGCGTTTCCCATTTGATAGAAACCCAAACCATATCTATTTTGACAGTATAATTAGTTGCACCCGGAACAGCATTCCACCGCAGGGGAGGACGATTGGTGAGAATATTCGTTTGACGAGGAGTAATTAGATAAGGTAATTTTGCTAAGACTTCTTCTGTTTGTCCTGCGGGACGGGGGGTAGGTTCTGCGGGACGGAGGGGCTTAGGCCCACTACTAATGAAGGTATCATTATTACTGAGGGTTGTATTATTACTATTGGGAAGTGAAATCACAGGATTTCCCCGAGGACAGCCATTAGAAATAATATACTTTCCCGGTTTAACCATCCACTGCTTGAGATTACTACAATAAACCTTAACCGAAGCGTTAGCTGCCACTTCTAACTTATCATCAAAACTGAGGGTAAGTCCGACAGAAGCGGGAAGAGATTTCTTCCATTGTGGTTTTTTAACGGTAACTTTCCCTTTTACCTGAAAAATTGTGTTAACTCCAACAGTGTTGCTAAAAGTCGCCGCCGGAAATCCTACCGTAATTAATATCAGGGAAATGGGGGTAAAGATTTTGAGAAAATTATTCATGACTAGAATCACTTGAGGTTTGGCTTTAATTAGGTTCGTTGTTGGACTTTAGTCCTCATCCGGTGCGATTTCAGAAAACGGGTTTTTTTAAAAAAACCGTTTTCTCGTCTACTTGTTATAATACTACAGACCAAAACCTCACCATTCCCTAATCTTCCCTATGGGGTTGGAGACAAGCTTTGCACCCTCACAGAAGGAGTA
The DNA here is from genome assembly GCF_015207185.1 of Microcystis sp. LEGE 08355. Taxonomy (NCBI): domain Bacteria; kingdom Bacillati; phylum Cyanobacteriota; class Cyanophyceae; order Chroococcales; family Microcystaceae; genus Microcystis; species Microcystis sp. LEGE 08355. The sequence continues at coordinate 13,871 of NZ_JADEXI010000029.1, forward strand.
ATTTCCCACTTCCACTCGCAACTATAGAATTAGCTATAATAAAATTACCACAGGTATCATCTTCATATTTCTGGAAACTATATGACCTTAAAACAATTAGACCGAATTACTTTTAACTCCAAAATTATGGCAGGTCAAGCCTGTATTCGAGGAATGCGTATTCCTGTTTCTTTAATTCTTAATCTACTTGCTAACGAAAAGCCGATAGAGGAAATATTAGAGGAATACCCTGACCTAGAAAGAGAAGATATTCACCAATGTTTATTATATGCTTCTTGGTTAGCCAGAGAACAAGTTCATCATTTTGAATTAATCGAGCAATGGAGATAGAGTTTCTAGCCGATATGGGGATTTCTCTGCGTACAGTCTCATGGTTAAGAGAACAAGGTTATGATGTCGTTCATCTTCGAGATGAAGGCTTACAAACTTTATCTGATCAGTAAATTCTTGCCAAAGCAAAAAGAGAAAAGCGGATAATTTTAACTGTCGATCTAGATTTTTCTCAACTTCTCGCTATTAGTGGTGATAATTTACCAAGTGTCATCCTATTCCGTTTAGGCAATGAAAACTACAATCTAATTAATCAGCGTTTAACTATAGTTTTACGAGATTGTACAAAAGCATTAAAGACGGGAGCAATTGTGTCAGTAACAGATCGTATTTTTAGGATTAGACTTTTACCAATTTAAGATTTTTGCTTTATAGCGTTCATGGAGTCTTCCCGTTAATTCCATCTTAAATATTGTGTTCCAAAAGCGAACACCTTTATTATTGAGTACAAATTATAACATTGGCAAATAATCTCCCTGTCCTCTGTGTCTCTGTGGTTAATTACCCTCGATAATCTCCGTACCTCAATCCAACTCGAAAATGCTATAATAAAAGTAACCTATTATCACTAAGGAAACTTTAATCATGACTAACTTAAACAATCATTCAACCTCTAACACATCCGAAGAGCCTGAGTTATCAATGGAAGAACTCGATGCTAAATGGGATGCACTAGAAAATGACCCTGAATTTCGCAAAAAACCTTTTTGGCAAAGAATTGTTGAGATTGGTAAAGTTGTTCCCCAATCAGAATGGCGAAAACACTTACCTACAGACTTTGCGCGTAATTTTGAACACTATATGTACGGCGCACCAAGAGAAGATGAGGAAGAATGAAACAAATTTTCGCAAAACATTTACCTGACCAGATAATTTAGGTTATTATTGACTTATTCTCTTTAATCTAAAAGGAAACTTTAATCATGACTAACTTAAACAATCATTTAACCTCTAACACATCCGAAGAGCCTGAGTTATCAATGGAAGAACTCGATGCTAAATGGGATGCACTGGAAAATGACCCAGAATTTCGCAAAAAACCTTTTTGGCAAAGAATTGTTGAGATTGGTAACGTTGTTCCCCAATCAGAATGGCGAAAACACTTTCCCAGAGACTTTGCGCGTAACGCGGAACACTATATGTACGGCGCACCGAGAGAAGATGAGGAAGAATGAGAAAAATTTTCTTAGATACCTTCTATTTAAAAGCGTTAGCTGATAGAGGAGATAATGCTCATAGACTTGCTATAAGTATGGTAGCAAGACTGGGTAACTTTAGAGGTGTTACCAGTGAAATGGTTCTGACAGAATTGCTCAATGCTTTGTGCAGTAGAGGGGAATTTTTGCGTAAATCAGCTATTCGTTTAACTCATGATTTACGCAATGACAGCAAAACCATAATCATTCCCCAAACCAGTGAACAATTTCAGCTGGCTTTTGATTTTTATCAAAGACGATTAGATAAAGGTTATAGCTTAACTGATTGTGCTTCAATGCAGATTATGAGACAACTAGAAATCAATGAAATCTTAACCTTTGATAAGCATTTTCAGCAAGAAGGATTTAGCGCGTTACTCAGAGAATAGTCACTAAACTTTACTTCACTTTAATTTTTTTACTCGCTTCATATAACCATTGCTCCTCCTCTGTGTTAATTTCCCTCCCTTCGGCTAAATTAAGACATTTACGCCAATTTTCCTGAGATGATTTCTTATCTTCTTTTTCTAAAAGTTGAGCATAAATACAAAAAGCAGCACCAGGATTGCGGATAAATTTCTGATAAGCTGGATTTTCAGCGATACCAATAGCAACTAAAAGATTAGGAACTGCATCTTCACTGCGATTTTGCTTAAATCTGGCCCAGCCTAGATTTTTATAAATACTATATTTTTGTACTGCTAAATTGCGTTTCTCCTCTTCAGTAAATTGGTCTAGTTTTTCATCTTTTTCTGCTAATAATCTCTTAGCTTTTTCCAGTAACTCTACCGCTTCTGCATTCTTATTATCGCGCAGATACCAATAAGCGAGATTATTATAAGCATCTATAAAACCACCTTTTGCCGCAATTAAATAGTGTTTCTTCCCATTAGTCAAATCCTGTAACTCTTCATAAAGTGTTGCTAACTTATAATGAGCATCTAGATTATCTGGATCTAACTCAATCGCTTTTAAATACTTCTCTTCGGCTGCAGCTAAATTAGGAAATTCTTGACTTGCTGGCGGAGGAAATTGTAAACGGCTTCCTTCTTGCTTATAAAGCTCAGAAAACCAAGAGAAATTTAGATAAATTCCCAAGAGAATAGCAAAGACTATTACTGTTACAGAAAACTGTATTTCTTCATACCAATGTTCAGCAATCCCAAGCAATTTCATTAACTTAACAAAACCCTTCTGGCGCGTCCGTGTGAGAGCATTTTCAGTTTGTAATAAAGAAATGAAAGTCGAAAAAATAACACCTCCTATTTCTAGCAAACCTGAACCACCACTAAGAAACCGAGTAGCAATCGTTCCGATTAATGTAAAATTAACCCCTAATAAAACCAGTTTAACGATTCTCAATAGCCAATCAAAGCGATTGCAAGGATGCAGAGATTCTCTACTTTCTAAATACCACCACCAAGCCTGAGCAGAAATAGGTAAAGTCTCCCGATATTCAGCTAAGTCAAGAACTTGAGTAATTTTGTAACTTTTCTGTTTTAATCTATTATCTTGTTCGATTAATTTTGACGACATATCAACCGAAATTTCCGCCTCAGCTTCCATTTGTTTATTAAGAGCATCTCTGGCGTAAATAATTTCTAAAGCCTGTGCTTTTTTCAGAGATTTATTATGAGAAGTATCTAAATAATTTAGAGCATTCTGGTAACGCTCTAAAGCAACTTGAAAGGGTGTCGGCACAGGTGCGGGAAAATTCATATTATACAATCCTGAAAGTTTAGTTTCTTTCACTGTTTGAGGGTAAAAAATACTCCAGCAAAACAGCAAAAAGCAAAACTGGCTGATGATACTAAATCCTGTTTAAAAAGTATAGGAAAGTGGGAAGATGGGGTAAAAAAGCAAAGGAATTAGGAACCATAGGCCCCTAATTCCTGTAGTATATGCCATTGTATCTAACGGGCTTGGAGAGACTCGAACTCCCGACCTTGTGGTCCGTAGCCACACGCTCTAATCCACTAAGCTACAAGCCCTTGTTTTTCTCAACAGTAAACTACTATAGCACAGGTTCATTCAATGACGCAAGAGGGTAAAGAAAAATTATCTCATCTCGACAGCCAAGGCGGGGCCCGGATGGTGGATGTATCGGAGAAAATGCCCACTAAACGCACTGCTATCGCCCTAGGACAAGTGAGAATGCTAAAAACGACTTTTGAAGCCATAGAACAGGGAAATGCGCCTAAAGGTGACGTTTTAGGGACGGCCAGACTAGCGGGAATTATGGCGGCCAAACAAACTTCCTCCTTAATTCCCCTTTGCCATCCCTTACCCCTGCAAAAAATCAATGTTCAGATTATCCCGAAAGCAGAGTTACCCGGCTACGAAATTCGCGCAGAAGTGGTGACAAAATCGGAAACTGGGGTAGAAATGGAGGCTTTAACGGCGGTATCTGTGGCAGCCTTGACTTTATACGATATGGCCAAAGCGTTAGAAAAATCAATCCTGATTGAAAATATCCGTCTGCTGAGTAAAACAGGAGGGAAATCAGATTATCACAAGGATTCCCTGTTGCCATGAAAACCCTGGTGCATCTCACATTTGCAGAAATACCGACAATCAGCAATTATCAGTGACTCTTAAATTATTACAGATGGGTC
>NZ_JADEXI010000898.1:0-1274 GCF_015207185.1 Microcystis sp. LEGE 08355
GTAGGGGGTTGGGGAGTCAGGGGAGGACGACGACGCGCCTCTTTTAGCAAACGGGAAAGAAGGATAAAAAAGGCAACAGCCTGAGACAGCAGTAGCCCCAGGCAGAATGCACCGAGAATTATCTCAGTTAACAACTTATTTGGCTCCTCTCACCGAAACAACGGGGATTTTTAGGGTTGTTACTTCGCTGGTTGCCACTGTTTGCCCGGAAGCAACAGCCTTGGCGCGATTATAGAGGAGTATTAAAGGCAGAATACCGGTGAGTAATCCTAAGAAAATCGGCGGATAAATACCAGCACCGATACTCATGACCGTAGCAAAGCCAAAATTACCTAAATACATCACAAAAGGCAGGGTTAAATCTTGACTTGGCAGTTTCACCGGTTGCACTTGCCAGATTAAAGTGGCTACCGTCATAAAAACACAGCCTGTACCGAACCAACCGGCAAAATTTTCATAGGGCATCCCAAAGAAGGCCCCCGGTTGTTCCCAAATCCAGAAGGGGATGGTACTTTGACTCATGGCCGGATCTAGGACAAAATCCCAGGAAGTTAATAATACCGCCCCGATAGCGATCGCTCCTAGATTTTGTAGCCATTGGGGTAAAGCAAGAGTGGATAAACCAACACGAGCGATAATATAGGCACTAAAACCGAGATAAAACCAAGATAGGGGGATAGTAAAGGGTACTAAACCCGCAATTTTGTAACCTAGGCCCGAAAGATAACGATAATGACCGAAAGGAAAGCCGGTACTGGTTCCTAATAGTTCGCTACAAAGGGATAAACTGATAGCGGGAACCATGAATCCTAACCAGTGCCACACTCCTAGAGTCCGATAGGCATAAACAGCCACCGCTGCCATTCCTAACACCATATACACCACACCCCCCCCGGCCATTGACCAAGCAAAGGCGGTTTTGCCAAAATCCGGTAAATTGGCCACAAATTCGGGATGGGGCAGAACTAGCAACAATCCCGCTAGTCCAAAAGCCATCGATACAATATGACCGATGAGCAGAGCTTTTTCGATCGCAATTAGTCGTCTCATTAAATCTCTAGCACTGCGAAAGGATAATCATTTTCAAGTTTACAAATCTTTATTAAAGAATTATTACCCAGATCGGTCACTTTCGGCAAAAAAGTTTTACAGGGGTTAGGGAGTTTCCTGTAGTGGTGGTTTAGGAGTCCCTAGGCAGTCCCGATGAAAAAATTTTCACCCCCACAGATGAAAGAGGTTTCCTTCCCCACACCCTACACCCCACACCCCACACC
>NZ_JADEXI010000899.1:0-1274 GCF_015207185.1 Microcystis sp. LEGE 08355
TGTTCCCAAAAAATATAGAAGAGTTAATGCAAATTAGCCGCTATCGGTTGAAGGATTACATCAAAGGACAAAGAGCGATATCGCTTGCCCTATCTACCTTCTAGCTCGCTTGTCCCCCTCTCAGGTCTGAATGATGCCCATCTGAAACATAAAAAAGAACTGGATTCCTTGCTAACTCTACGATTTCAGAAGTTTAATAAATCTCAGATTATGAACGTCTAAAGTATAGATTATTTAATTGATTATTATTCATTTTTAATTCTACTGACTCGGAGAATACTGACTCCTAAATCTAACAACAATTTTTGATTTTTATAAGAGGTCTAGGGATCAGATTGGAGTTTTCAGTCAAAAGTTGACGACTGGCGACCAGATACTGCCCCAAGGGAAAGACTGGCGATTTTTGCCAGAACTATAGAGAAATGAAGTGCTAGAATAAATAGAATTTATCAATTAACTCCTACATGGTCGTTTCCTCGCAACTGCCGAGTTATCAAGATGTTTTAGTGGTGGGATCGGGAGCGGCGGGATTGTATGCCGCACTGTGTTTACCCCCTAACTTAAAGGTGGGTTTAATTACCAAAGAAGATTTAAAAACCGGGGCTAGTGATTGGGCGCAGGGGGGAATTGCGGCAGCCACGTCCCCGGCAGATTCCCCTGTTTTCCATTTGGAAGATACCCTGAAAGCTGGAGCGGGCTTATGCGAGCGCTCTGCTGTGCAGTTTTTAGTCGAGAAGGCCCCGCAAGCGATCACTGATTTGCTGCGGTTGGGGGTTAGTTTTGATCGCTCTGGAGACGACTTAGCCCGCACTCTTGAGGCTGCCCACTCCCAGGCCAGGGTACTGCACGCGGCCGATCGCACGGGGAGAGCGATCATCAGTACCCTGATGGAAAAAGTGGTCGAACGCCCCAATATTACCATTATTCCCCAAGCGATCGCACTGAAACTGTGGCTTGATTCAGAAGGGCAACGCTGTCAAGGTATTTGTTTACTCCATCAAGATCATCTCTGTTGGCTACGAGCGCAAGCAGTCATTCTGGCTACGGGAGGCGGCGGTCAAGTCTATGCCCAAACTACCAATCCCGCCGTTAGCACCGGGGATGGAGTCGCCCTCGCTTGGCGTGCTGGGGCAGTGATTCGCGACCCGGAATTTTTTCAGTTTCACCCCACCGCTTTGACTGTGTCGGGGGCGCCGCGGTTTTTAATTAGTGAGGCGGTGCGCGGCGAAGGAGCGCATTTAATTGATGCCCAGGGGCGGCGTTTTCCCTTCGAT
>NZ_JADEXI010000900.1:0-1269 GCF_015207185.1 Microcystis sp. LEGE 08355
TCGGGACATATAAACAGTTATAAGGTTGGTCAGGGTTGACCTCTTAGATTCAGTCAGGGGACTGAAGACCTTACTAGGCGGTTATTTCAGGTATTTCAACCTTATTTCATGCCTAAACGTTTCGCACGCATCTTTCCTATTCTGATCTGACAACGCCGCCTTTTCTCACGCCAATGTAGAACCTTGGCACGCACTAAGGTTGGGTTTTAGTTCTGATTTTTTCGTCGGCTAACCGCAAACAAGCCACCGCCAAAAAAGACTAGACCCATAATCATAGAAGATTCGGGAACTGGTTGTGCGGTATTAACAATCTGGAAACCGAAAATGTTATTCGAGATAGTGTGTGTGATAGCACCCCCTGTGGTGAGTGTTACACTCGATCCAGTTAGCCCGCTAAATAACTGGTACTGTGCGCGTCCAGTAGTCGGTGAACCAGATGTGGTACTCGTGGTTTGTAATAAAGCTGTCGCTCCTGAATTGAATTGACCGCCACTGGCGTAATAGAAAGTAGTAGTGCCGTAACTAATCGATAACTGATTAGTTACGGTTGTATCTGCGGAAGCGAATACATAAAGATCGTAGGAGGAGTAGGAAATTCCCCATAGGGAGATAGAGACTTCTCTCGTAGCATTGTCACCGTAAATACCAGAACGGTACAGGGTATTCGTGGCGGCATTAGGGGTGTTTATCACCGTACAACCATTATAAGCACCGGTGGAATTAAACGTTAATTGAGTGGTCGTCGCTGTTGCCGTATCATCGTTTAAGGTAATATTAGTTCCAGATCCACCAGCAATATTATTCCAGTTAATCGCCGGAACGATCCCCGGACTAGCGGACGGAGCGATTGTAAACATCCCACCGTAAAAATTGACCCCGATACTTGCCGCTAGGCTTGGAGAAACCGTCAATCCTAAAAATCCTACCAACACAGTAGAACCAGCAATTGATAAGCAGGGCTTTACCCACCCCCGAAATTGATAAGTTTTGCTAAACTAAGCATGGTATGGCTCCGATAATAAGTGAAATGCCGTCCGTACTCTACATTATTTAGGTAGAAATGTCAAGGCATTGAAACGGGTAAGTGGCTGGTTATAATTAAATTGAAGATAGATTTTAGGTTCGATCCCCCCCCCCTGCCCGGCTCTTCTAGGTTCTGTGTGAGCATGGTATAATAGTAACACAGAACAGGAGGTGGGTTATGTGGATAAATTTTGATCAACTCCTCGATTTACCAAATGTAACAGTGGTCAATTATCAAAAAATTGC
>NZ_JADEXI010000901.1:0-1261 GCF_015207185.1 Microcystis sp. LEGE 08355
GCCGTGGGTTTTAGTCTCACTGCTGGTTATTGGATTATCCTAATGTGGACAAAGTTTGCTAATCCTCTTTTTCCGTTCTTTAATAAAATTTTTCAATCTCCTTATATTGAAACCGATGTCAATTTGCAAGACCTGCGATTTTTGCCTAGAGACATTTGGCAATGGTTATTTTACCCTTTTTATTTTGCTCAAGAACAAACCTTAGTAGCTGAACTTAAATTTAAAGAATCTCGCTTTGCAATCGCTTATATTCTCATAGTAATATTGCTGGGTTTTATTCTTTATCGCTATGGTAACAAAAAATTAATTTTTCCTGTAAATAACCTAATTTATACCTCAATTTTAAGCTTTTTACTACCCTTTTATTTGACCGCTTACTCCATTTGGTTAAAGAAATTTTCTATCTATCGCTATCTCATAGTTTTAGAGTTAATTACTCCCATTTTAATTCTCTTAATTGCTGCCTATTTCTATCCTAAGAGAAAACCAGTATTATTAGTCACTCTAGGGATTTTTGTTTTAATTTTAGCCACTGTTAAACCCCTAGATTGGTGGCGAATTCCTTGGTCGGATAACTATTTTAGTATTGATAGACAAGCTTTGGTACAATATCAAGATGATGTAATTGTTCTCTGGGGAGGAGAACCGGTTAGCTATGTGGTTCCCTATTTTCCTAGTAATACTCGCTTCCTGCGGATTACTGGTAATTTCGGTTTAAGTCCTCATACCAAGATGAGTAAAATAGCAGCAGAGATTATCGATAAAACTCCCGAATCATCGCTGTATTTACTAGAGGTCAATTTTGAACTAAAAGAATCAGATAGGGAAAAATCTAAGCAAGCAGCTTTAGAATTTCGTAACCTTGTTATTGATCGCAATAATTGTCAACCTTTTATAACTGCTATTGAAAAATACTCAATCTGTAAACTTGGAAAAATTTCACCTTAAATACTTTATAAAACTAGGTAATCAATTATGACAATCCTGAAACGTTTTCCCCTTTCTCATACCTTATTTTGGGCAATTATCTACTTTGTTGCTTTGGGAATTATCTCGGTTATTTTAGGTCAAGATGTTAGTTGGGATTTACGCAATTATCATTTTTATAATCCCTATATGTTATTGACAGGAAGATTTAAGTATGATGTCCTACCCGCACAGATACAAACTTTTTTTAATCCCCTGATTGATGTTCCCTTTTTCGTCACTGTTTATTATCTGAAACTGCCTCCGATTGTCGTGGGTTTTTTCATGGGAGGAT
>NZ_JADEXI010000902.1:0-1260 GCF_015207185.1 Microcystis sp. LEGE 08355
ACCTGTCAGCTTTTTTGCCGCATCTTTCAAGCTTGATTTGATTTTTTCAGTCAGTTCAGTTACCATAGTTGAGAGTGGGAGTAACAAGTTGCTTCTCTAGTCTAGATGGTAACTTATTAATACGCAAGTCCCTAACCAGATGTGCCAAACTGCGCCATCCACAGTTGATTACCATTGGCATTATACTTAGCAATAAAGGCATCTGAACCTCCTTCAGTCCGACCAGAAACATAGGTATTACCACTACTTTCACTGCTGATTCCTGTAGCATAGTCAGAATAGACTGAACCAAACTGCTTCACCCACAGTCGATTGCCATAAACATCATACTTAGCGACAAAGAAATCATTGTTTCCGAAATTAGTATTACCGGGTAAACTGCCATTAGTGTAACCAGTAACATAGATATTGCCATAACTATCGCTGCTGACTCCACTACCGGATTCTACCCCAGATGTACCAAACTGTCTATAACCTGTCGTCCCGAAAGAGAAAGCCATCTCAATCTCTACCGCTTGTCCCCCAAGATTTATCACCGCATGATCATTTTCCGCTTTTAATTGAGCCAATTCTGTAGGGGTTAAACTTTTCCCCGACACTAAATTAGCAAAAATTTCTCCCTCATCTCCGGCGCTATCCACCGGATTAATTTGAGCATCCACATAATGCCCAATTTCTTCTAAAATTACATTAACTATCGTTGCTGAGGAAGCCGTATTTAAAAAAGATGCTGATAGATAAATCTTATTCTTACTGCTGGAATATGCACCATTCGCCGTCCCTAAAACCTCATTACTGAGTACCTCAATTGGGGGAAGTTGACTGAAATTTCGACTTTGCCACTGCTGTCGTAATTCTGTCGCCTTAACCAGATCATAACTTGTGCCAAAAGCGGTTTCTAAATTCGCCCAAAAACCATCAGATTGAGCAAAATTGAACAAAATATCGTCAACAGCAGAAAGAATCGGCAACAGGGTAGAAGTCATGACACTAACAGCAAAAGTTTATTGCTAACAGTTTTAGCCCAACAAGTGCAAATTTTTCAAGACCACTGTAACAGAAATTAACATTTATTGCAAGAAAACGGGTTTCTCAAAGAAACCCGTTTTCTCGATAATAGGCTAACTGCTGTTTTATTCACGATAATCCTATTATGCCTAAGATCTACCGTCTTGCCCAAGGTCATTTAAACCTATTGGAAACCTGTCCACCGAGATTTCAAAAAGTCTATCTAGAGGAACTTAACACACCGGCTGACCC
>NZ_JADEXI010000903.1:0-1251 GCF_015207185.1 Microcystis sp. LEGE 08355
TTCTAAGATAACTCGACCGACCCAACTGCAACAAAAAGCGTTAGATTTATTGGGAGTTTCCCTGATTTGTACCCAGTAACGGGGCGATGGAAATTCTCTTAATCCCTTCTACGGCACAGGTTATGGCTTTTTGTCAACGGGGAAGTCCAGCTATACTAGACTTAAAGTAATTGCCCTACGAATTGATTTTTCTAGTACCAACCCTATGCAAATTATCCTCAATCTCCCCGATGAACTGGTTCAACATTTTAACCGCGATCACCTTGCTCGTGAGATTTTAGAAGCCTTAGTCATACAAGCCTATCAAGTAGAAAAAATTACCAGTGCAGAGGTTGGGCGTATCCTTGAGCTACCGTCTCGTTGGGCAGTAGATGACTTTCTGAAACAGCACAATGCTGATTTACACTACGATGAAACCGATTTAGAGCGCGATCGCGAAGCTCTCCGTCAACTGCGTGTTAAATACACCAATAGTGCTTCATGATCGTCGTTTCTGATACCTCACCCATCAACTATTTACTCCTCATTAACCAGATCGACTTGCTCCCCCGCTTGTTTCAGCAAATCATCGTCCCTGACGTGGTTCGAGATGAAATGGTTGATCCCTCTGCGCCACTCTTCCTTCAGCAATGGATCGCCAATCCTCCACCTTGGTTTACGGTTCAAACCGTTTCCGTGGTAGATGAAACTCTTGATGCCCTTGATCCTGGAGAACAGGCAGCGATTAGTCTGGCTCAAACCTTGCCAGCAGATTTGCTGATTATCGATGAACGCTTGGGGCGACAGATAGCCAGCGATCGTGGAATCCCCATTATCGGCACTCTTGGAATCTTAGATGATGCTGCAAGTCAGGGTTTTGTCGAGCTTTCAGACGCTATTGCTCGATTGCAACAAACGAACTTCCGCATATCCCGCCGCATCATTCAAGCATTGCTAGAGAGTAGAGAATAAGGTTGTAGTATAGTCAGGAGGAAGCGGCGAGGAAAGCCAGCTAACACTGCGTGGCAGCGGACGGATGAGAGTCATCGGTTGAGCGTTTCAGGCTACCTGCCGCCGCCGCACTTTACCGTTGGGCTGCTATAAACTATACTCCATCACAAAGAAAGAGAGGCTTCGTCATGCAACAGAATACTGTTCGTCTAACTCTAGGCGGAATTCTGCTAGTGATGGCGGCTTGCGCGCCACAATCCGCACCGACGCCCACGTTGCCGCCTCCCACCTCCACCGTTCTCTCGCCCACCGCTACACCTC
>NZ_JADEXI010000904.1:0-1248 GCF_015207185.1 Microcystis sp. LEGE 08355
TCAGTTATCAGTTATCAGTTATCAGTTATCAGTTATCAGTTATCAGTTATCAGTTATCAGTTATCAGTTATCAGTTATCAGTTATCAGTTATCAGTTATCAGTTATCAGTTATCAGATTTGAGTTTTGAGCAGTATGTATTAAGTGAGCCTCATCCTACTGTCTTTTCACTGATTACTGTTTACTGATCACTGAAAATGCCAGTTTCCTACTGTCTTTTCACTGATTACTGATTACTGTTTACTGACCACTGAATTAGGAGTGATCCCTTGACTTTTGCGGCGGCTTGGGTTATGATGTTCTTACAATGGGACTGTTGTGTTTATAAGAAGCTGCTTAGATTCCAATTGTTAGTAAATTCTTTTAAAAATATTTTCTCAAAATCTGCAAAAAAAAGCAAGCAAAATTTTGCCGTCAATTGTTAAGTTTTGTTAAGAAAAATAGCAAGAGCGGCAAGGAATAGAAATCCCTTACCGTTGACTTTAGCCGGACTCACCACTTCTTATAGGATAAAAACTTACCCGACATGGTAATTTTAACACGATCGCCTTTAGGGTCTTCCTCCTTATCCACGTCGAGGGTAAAATCGATCGCACTCATAATACCATCACCGAATTTTTCATGAATTACCGATTTTAGGGGCATTCCATACACCTGCATGATCTCATAGAAACGATAAATCAGGGGATCGGTGGGGACAACCGGACCCAATCCCTTGACAGGATACTCGGTTAAGGATGGGATGATTTCGGTTCCCAGTCCCAAAGCTGCCACAATTTTCGTTGCTTCCTCTGGGGAGGCGCTCGCTTGCCGGTAAAAAACAGCGGCAATCCACACCTCATCTCTCCCTAGAATCGCTTCTAGGTCAGCGAAACTGAGGCCGTTTTCCTTCTTCGCTTCCAATAGTTTTGCGGTAATTTCGGGTATCATTGCTTATTTTTGCAGAATTTGTCTGCTTCTAGTTTACCTGAACATCAATTATATAAGTAAAAGTTATAACATTGATAAAAAAAACATTTCTTAAAACCCCTTTACATAACTATAAAAAGCCGATAGTATTAACTCATGTCAAACGACGAACCTTGACAACCTAATACATACAGAAATTATCCAACCATGACTACCACTCTACAACAGCGCGAGAGCGCTTCCCTGTGGGAGCAGTTCTGCCAGTGGATCACCAGCACCAACAACCGTCTTTATGTCGGCTGGTTCGGTGTCATCATGATCCCCACCCTGCTCACCGCCA
>NZ_JADEXI010000905.1:0-1236 GCF_015207185.1 Microcystis sp. LEGE 08355
GAGGAGTAGGATGTCTGTCAGGAATTTAGAAAAATGGTATAACCCATCGGGGAAGGAAGGGAGACGCTGACTTTTGCCATTGTCAGGTGGAACCTTGGCACGAGACAAGAGAATCGAGTCGCCCCCACTCTACTGTTCCTATTTCCGTTTCTTCAGGCTAGAAGCTAACCCTAATCCTCCCAATCCTAACAAGGCAACCACGGAACCCGGTTCAGGGACGCTAGTGGGTGGTGGACTGTTCTCTGTTCCCTCAAGGCTAAATTGGTAAGGGCCATCCGTAGGAAAAGAAGTCCAACTTCCCCCTTGATTGTTACTATCAACGTAACCATTACCAATCGTCCAGCCAGGGAGTCCTGTTTTAGCGTAAGATGTAGTATAACCCCATTGATAATTCCCGACATTATCTGAAACACCACTGACTAACCAGTAAGTGGTATTAGCGGCTAATGTGTACGGAGTAGCCAGGGTAAAGGTGTTATTGGCGAGAGAGGTGGTAATGGAAGCCGGGTTAGTAAAACTGGTTATCAAAGTGCCGGGGGTTCCACTGCTGTTGCTATAGAGACGAACAAACAAGTTGGGACTGGCGGTTAATTGTTGGAACAAAAGAGTAGCAGACTGAAGATTGTAACTGCTACTACCAGTGGTAAAGCTTGATCCTGGCCAAAAGTTAAAGTTTGTACTTCCTATGCCATCATTTGATTCACTTAAGTTCTCAACGAGGGTGACAGCATAAGCTTGTTGCCCTAAACCCAAGGAAAGAAGGAGAGCAAGGCTACCCCCCCCCCGATTTTTGCTAGAATTTGCTGGTTTTTGGTCACTTTTGGAAGTCCTAACGACAAAAAGAGTTAAATTGGTCTTGATTGATGGTCTATCTTCTGAGCATCTGCTGGGAAAATAAACTTTGTGGTAAGCTAAACGGCTTTTACTTCGGATCACCGATATAGACTCCAAAAGGGTTATAGCTATTGGATCATGCAGGTTAAGCGCCGTTTAGCTTAACTTAGCACAGATTCCTCGTTTTTGGGAAAAAGTAGAGTGACCTAACCGCTCAACTAAACTTACTCAAACTTACTTAAAAGCTTGAAAGCTTAGTCATTCGTAGTTCGACTGGCTCACTAACAAGTGGGTCAAGCACTACAGGATTAAACGGCAAACCCTTTATTCCCTGGTCAATGACATCAGGAATTACTTTTCTGATGATGTTAAATGATCCATTGACATCGGCATTTAACAACT
>NZ_JADEXI010000030.1:0-17729 GCF_015207185.1 Microcystis sp. LEGE 08355
CCCCATTTCCCAGTAAATCTAAATGTCTTCAGATTCCTCCGCATCACTAGGGGGAACTAGGGCTACCGCAGCGATCGCATCATCCTCATCGAGTTTTTGCACCCGGATACCTCCGGCCGATCGCGATTGGGGAGTAATAGCATCGACGGATTGACGGATGATAATACCCCTTTCGGTGATAATCATAAATTCCTCGTTGGGGTTAACAACGTGCAGAGCCGCTAATTTATCGTTCTTTTTGCGGAATTTAATCACTCTGACTCCTAATCCCGCCCGATTTTGCAGCCGGAGGAGGGTAACGGGAACCCGTTTTCCTAGTCCTGCCATGGTAATCGCTAACACCCAGGGGCCATTATTAGCCACTTCGGGGTTAATTTCTTCGCTTTCGTCCTCGGTTTCTTCTTCGTTAGATTCAGCGATTTGGGCGACAATTTGACTAGGCAGGATGTCCATACTAATTAATTCGTCACCTGAGCGCAATTTCATCGATTTTACGCCTTTAGTTGCCCTTCCCAAGGAGCGCAATTGTTGACTATCGGCCTTAAAATGAATGGCCATCCCCTGACGAGAACCGATAATGACGCTGTCTTCCTCTTTGGCCAAGCGAACCCAACGTAGTTGATCACCGTCTTCGAGAGAAATGGCGATTAAACCGTTCGATCGAATATTACTAAAGGCAGCGAGGGCGGTTTTCTTGATAAATCCCTTTTGTGTGAGCATAATCAGGTAATTATCCTCGCTGAACTCGCTGACTGCCACCACCGAGGTGATTTTCTCCCCTTTGGGAATCTCTAACAGTTGCACGATCGGAACTCCGCGAGCGGTACGGGAACCGGTGGGGATATGATAGGCGTTGAGACTATAGACAACCCCGCGATCGGTGAAAAAGAGGACGCTATCATGATCGCGGCAGGTGATAAAGTGATCGATGCCGTCGTCTTCTTTCATTTTCGCGCCAGCTTTGCCCCTTGTCGCCCGATTTTGGGACTCAAAGGTATTAACGGGCATTCTTTTGATGTAACCCTGTTCAGTGACGAGAATTAAGGCCTGTTCGTTGGCAATCAAGTCAGTTTCGGCGATTTCTCCTTCCCGTTGTTCAATATGACTGCGACGGGGGGTAGCGTGAATCGTTTTGATCTGTTGCAGTTCTTCCTCGATAATGCTGTCGATCCGTTCTTTTCTGGCTAAAATATCCTGAAGATCGCCGATTTTTGTCAGTAATTCCCCGTGTTCTTGCTGAATTTTCTCCGATTCTAGGGCAGTTAACCGTCGCAGCTGCATTTGTAGGATTGCGTCCGCTTGCACCTCCGAAAGACCAAAATTCTGCACTAATCCCTCTTTTGCACTAGCTGTGTCGGCAGCACTGCGAATTAGGGCAATGACTGCATCGAGACTAGCGAGGGCAATTAGTAAACCCTGAAGGATATGGTCCCTTTCCTCGGCCTTGCGGAGTTCATAACGGGTACGACGGGTGATCACTTCTACCCGAAAATCGAGGAAAACCAGGAGAAACTCCCTTAAGGTCAGTAATCTCGGTTCGTTATCGACTAATGCCAACATATTAGCCCCAAAATTCGACTGGAGGGGCGTTTGTTTATAAAGATTGTTGAGGACGACGCGGGGATAGGCATCTCGTTTCAGTTCGATCACCACCCGGATGCCGTCGCGATCGCTTTCGTCCCGCACATCGGAAATACCGTCTATTTTGCGATCATTGACCAAATCGGCGATTTTTTCGATTAATGCCGCTTTATTGGTTTGATAGGGCAGTTCGGTGATGATAATAGCATCTCGATCGGGTCTTCCCCTTTGTTCGATAGTTTCAATGGTAGCGACTCCCCGCAGGGTAATGGAACCGCGGCCGGTGGTGTAAGCTTCCTGAATGCCGTCTCTACCAAGGATATGCCCCCCGGTGGGAAAGTCTGGCCCCGGGATATAACGCTGTAATTCCGTATCGGTGAGATCGGGGTTATGGATGAGGGCAACGGTTCCATCAATAATCTCGGCCAGGTTGTGGGGGGGGATATTGGTGGCCATACCGACGGCGATGCCCGATGAGCCATTAATTAGCAGTTGTGGGACTCTAGAGGGTAAAACCACGGGTTCCTGTTGGGAACCATCGAAGTTATCGGCGAAATCGACGGTTTCTGACTCGATATCCTGTAGTAGGGCGTTGGTGGCCAGGGTGTGCAGACGACACTCGGTATAACGCATGGCTGCCGGGGGATCGTTATCGATCGATCCGAAGTTACCATGACCGTTAATCAGGGGATCGCGCATGGAGAAATCCTGGGCCATGCGGACGAGAGCATCGTAAACGGCAGTATCCCCGTGGGGGTGGTATTTTCCTAATACTTCCCCGACGACTCTAGCGCATTTCCGGAAGGGGCGATCGGGGGTTAATCCTAGTTCGTACATTGCGTAAAGAATGCGCCGGTGTACGGGTTTCAGTCCGTCCCTAGCGTCGGGCAAGGCGCGCCCAACGATGACGCTCATGGCGTATTCTAGATAGGAACGGGACATTTCATTGCTTAAGTCTGTGGGGACGACATGATCCTGGGCGGCGGTCATAGGGGGGTTAACTCCAATAACAAGGCAAAAAAAGCGTTTTTGTGAGTAAATTCGCTAAAAATCGGGTTTTTACCCTTTTGATGTGCAGAATATGCCCATTGGTACGACTATTTTACCATAAAATCTCTCTTTTTTGTCGGTTTTGAGGCGGCGATCGCAGATACCTTGGCTGGGATGGACGGGTTAATGGTTTGCTATCCTCTTGACAGAGATTGCAGAAAGTCGCGCAGCTCTTTAAAAGAAGGACAACGAGTGGCACAAAGTTCTAAATTTAGCTTTTCGGCCAGTTCAACGTTCATGTTGGTACTATAGCGGGGTTTTCTATTTTCACCGATTGATAATTTGATCAATTCTTCTTTCGGCTTGATAATTAGGTGAGGGTTGGGGTGAGCTTTTCCCTTGCCTCGTCCCACATATTTAACCACCTCTGGATCGGACCAAAACCAAGCCTCTAATTCTTCTATTGGGATGCAGATATATTTCCTGATACCATTAATATTAGAACAGCTTAATTCCAAGTGATCTCGCAATTGTTTTTCATCATTAAGAGAGTTGTTCTTGGGATTACGATCTAAATCATGAACAATGATAAAAGCATCACATCCCTCCTTGGTCATAACTTTAAGTTTTGCTGACAGTTTTCTCTTTAATGTACTACAGGATTTAGATGCCCAATATTTTGTCCTAGTATTTGTCCCCAGCACGCGATGGATAATTTGACGAAACACATCGCAGTCCGTATCATCTTCGGCAATTATGGCGATCAAGTTACTACTCATCGAGAATACCACTGTAAATCCAGTCTCCTAAATCTCCTTCTTCACAGAGATACTCCACAACTTTTTCAATCTCTCCTTCCTCTAGTTTCCTAACACTTGTCCGTCCTTGATTACGATAGACTAAGCTAATATTTTCTGGCTTTGTCCAAGCTACTACTTGTGGTGAATGAGTTGATATAATTAAATTTTCATCCCAAGTATAGGATTTAATTTCATTTAATAACTTTGCTAACATTGCGGGATGTATTTGTGTTTCTGGCTCCTCAATTATGGTTGTTGCATTAGGAGAGTGAGCAATTATTTCGATAAGAATTGATAAAACTCGCAAGGTGCCATCGGAGAGTAATCCAATATTGACTCCATCTAATAATACTGAAGCGATGTACTCTTCGTCTTTACCTTGGTCTGTCTGTCCAGAATGCTCACTCAAAACAAACTTCTGCACAGTGATTTTCTTGGCAAGTCCTATTCGTTGACAAACATTTTCTAGTTCATCAAAATAATCCGTACCTACCCAATAAAATATTCTCCGAGCTAGAGTATCTGCTAGATCAAATCGACTGGCAGAAATCTTCTTACTTGTCACCTTTAATAAAGAAGGCTGTCGCCTTGATGTGCGACGGATAGGAGCTTTGCCAAGAAGACGAATCCCTTTTAAAATAGCATAAACCCACTGCATTTCTGGAGGTAAATTTAGCGATGAATTTCCAGGTATATTTGACTGTCGCAGCGAGGTAGTATTGCCAAGAATAGCAAATATTGGCTCACCATTATTATTAAAGCTTGTTAGTCCAAATTCGGTTTTCCAGAGAAGTTCTTGATCTCCATCAATATACTGACAAGAATCATTCCAAGAAAAGGAATTTTCCAAGGAATTATCGTTAGTGGTATCATCTATGTCTGTATCTAGATCGTCCATAGAAAAGGGGATGATTAGCTCATACCTGTATCCTAAGCGCCGGTTAGTCGGTGTTAGAATTTCAACCTGCAAAATTGAGGGAATGCTATCACTGTCAATCATCCGAGATCCGATCGATCTACCCATAGCACAGGATGAGATGGCTTCAAATCCTTCTAGGATAGCGGATTTCCCCGCACCGTTTCTCCCCACTAATACCCCAACTTGGTTAACTAGGGAGAGGGAAACTGGACCACCTAGCACACCCCAACCATCGAGGGTAAAAGATAATAGTCTAGGCTGGTTCATATTAAAACAATTCTAGTTTTTGGGATCATACAGGGCTTTATTAGTTAATTATATCCAATCTATCTGATCTTCCCTCAGTTTTCTGGGCTGGCAGCTGGCGATCGCCGATGAAGACCACTTTTAGCAGTTTTTCCCTCGATAATTTAGGATAAAATAAAAATGCGATCAAGAGTTAATATCATGGCCTCATCGGCAGCTCAAGAATCGATGATGATTGAGATTAATGATCACTTAACTCCAGCGAACGCTATTATCCTGATTTTCCCAGCGCAAAAATTACCCCAAAATGCTTACTCCTCTCCTCTGGCAAAGTGCCAATCCCCACCCCGATAATCTGGAGAATTTCCAAATTATTAGCCAATGGTGGCAAGATTTAAATCTTAAGGAAGTCTTCTGGCAACAGCGTTTAATTCCCGATACTGGCTCTCTGGAAGATATTAATTGGGAGCGGCAAGGTTTTGATGAAAAATTTAGCATCCAAATGCCTCAAATTCGGGGGATTACCCTCTATTGGCATAAATCTACTTTTGCTGACGAAAGAAGCATGACACCTAAACAATTAATTTTAGATCGGGAACAGGAGCAATTATATATTTATCCCCAATCCCAACCTAGTTTAGTTATTCGGGTGACAAAACCCCATCTAGTTTATCAAAAATTCGAGCTAAAAAATCCTCTCCTGGTCGGCAAAAAATCGGAAAGTGAATATATTTTACTGTTCAGGGATAAAGAACAGCAAATAGAAGTTAAAATTAATCTCAGTCCTGAAAATTATCGGCAATTTCTAGAAACCATGACTGAGGATCAATAAATAATGTGGCAGGGAAACCTAGAACTAATTTACACGCAAAAAAATCTCGCAACCGAGATTAATCACGTCTATGCTACCGCCCCTTTAAAAGTACAAAGACCCTTTTATCCCGAGGGAAAAAACCTTTGTCATACGGTGATTTTACACACGGCGGGGGGAATAGTTGGCGGTGATGTTCTTCAACAAAAAATTCATCTCCAAGCCGCTACTAATGCCCTGATTACCACTGCTTCTGCTGGAAAAGTTTACCAGAGTAACGGTCAGATGGCACAGCAATTAATCGAGATTAAAATCGATGACAATGCCAGTTTAGAATGGCTACCCCAAGAAACAATTATCTTTAATGGTGCGGTATTTCGCCAACATTTACGAGTGGATTTAGGGGAAAATAGCAGTTGGTTGGGATGGGAAATTACCCGTTTTGGTCGCAGTGCGCGAGGCGAGAAATTTTTAGCGGGAGAATGGCATTCTAATTGGGAAATTTGGCGATCAGGACAACCTTTATGGCTCGATCGCTCCTTCCTGTCGGGTGGTAAAATGATCGAGGGATTTTCTGGTTTAAATAATAGTGCCATGATCGGTACTTTAGTTTATATCGGTCAACCAGTGGGCAGAAATTTAATTGAGAAAGTTAGAGGTTTTTCCCTAGAAGGGGAGATGGGAGTTACTAACACTTTAGGAGATGGTCTTTTGTGTCGTTATCGGGGTAATTCTAGCGGTGAAGTGCGACAATGGTTTCAGCAGGTTTGGCAAATTTTAAGGCGAGAAATGAACGATCGAGAGGCAATTATTCCACGAGTTTGGTTATCTTGGTGAAGGCGGTTAATTAAACCTCTTGCATAATCAATTTTTGAGGGTTCAAAAACGTCAAAAATAGGGATTAAATCGCATAAAATATGTAAATAGACCATTTAACTGATTATCATTCATTCTTAATTCTCCTGACTACTGACTACTGGCTACTGACTCCTAACCCTAACAACAATTTTTGATTTTTACAGGTCGTTAATTGTCATTTTCTCAAGTCACTTGAATGCCTGTATCGGTGATTGGAGCTATCCAAAATTGTAGATCGGGAGCGACGAGAATTTCCCGGGCCTTTTTAACGATAGTTTCCGCCACTTCCTGAGATGAACAGAGAGTAAAAACCGTCGGGCCAGAGCCTGACATCATCGTTCCCAAGCCGCCTAAATCCCCTAGAACCTGTCTTAACTCGGCTACGAGGGGAAATTCGGGTAAAACCACCTTTTCGAGGTCATTATGGATAAATTTGCCGATAGCGGCTGGTTTTTTCTGGGCGATCGCTTGTACCAAAGCCCCGGAACTCACCTGCTGACGACGGTGATGAAAGTCCTCTGGAGAAGACAGATAGGTATCCTGAAATTTTTGCCGATAGCTTTGGTAGGCCCAGGGTGTAGAAACGGATAAATGATCGTATTTGGCTAAAATCACCCATAATCCAGTCAGAGGAGCGATAGGATCGAGAATTTCTCCCCTTCCCGTACAGATAACCGTTCCTCCTGTCACACAAAAGGAAGTATCCGATCCCAATCTTGCCGCTAAAGTTTCTAATTCCGGATGGGTTAAGCCTAATTCCCAGATTAAATCGATGCCGACTAACACCGCCGCCGCGTTGGTGGACCCCCCCGCTAAACCGGCAGCCACGGGAATATGTTTCTCGATGGTGATATCGATGCCGCCGTAATTGGCAAAGAGGCGGGGGAATTCCTTCGCCATCAAAGTGGCGGCGCGATGGGCGAGATTACTGCTATCTTGGGGGACGAGGGGATGAGAGCAAAAGAGACGGAATTCCTGCAATCCGTTCGGCCGGAGAGTGATGCGATCGCATAATGCCACCGTCTGCATCACCATGACTAACTCGTGGAAACCATCATGGCGATCGCCAACGATTTCTAGATATAAATTAATTTTAGC
This sequence comes from Microcystis sp. LEGE 08355, assembly GCF_015207185.1. Classification (NCBI taxonomy): domain Bacteria; kingdom Bacillati; phylum Cyanobacteriota; class Cyanophyceae; order Chroococcales; family Microcystaceae; genus Microcystis; species Microcystis sp. LEGE 08355. The sequence goes on from NZ_JADEXI010000030.1 coordinate 7,304, forward strand.
GGGGGCTAGAAGGGTATAACTGTGCATTTGTCAAGAAAAAAAATCTAAAATTTTGGCAATTGACCTAATTTTTCCGCCAAGTCAATCCATTGCGATAAACTGAGATCTTCGGCGCGAGCGAGGGGATTAATCTCTAATTGTGTCAGGATTTGGCTTAATCGATCGCTATCTAGACAATTTTTTAGATTATTGCGTAACATTTTGCGCCGGTTGGCAAAACCCCAGCTAATTAAAGTGGACAAAAAGGCCGCATTACCGACATTTTTCGGGAAAACACGGGGTAAAAGCTGAATTACCGCCGAATCCACCCGGGGAGGTGGGGAAAAGGCTCGCCGGGGGACATCACAAATCCATTGACAATCGGCAAGGTATTGAATGCGGACGCTGAGAGCGCTGTAAGCTTTGGTGGAGGGGACAGCGACTAATCTTTCGGCGACTTCTTTCTGGAGCAAGAGGGTAATACTCTGGTAAGGGGGGGTGAAGGGATGGGCGATCGAACCGAGCAGCTTTTCCAGGATCGGACCGGTGATATTATAGGGAATATTAGCCACTACCTTATTAACTGGCGGCAGTTGCTCGGGTTTAAGGGTAAGAAAGTCCCCTGGGATGAGATGAAAGTTATCTTGTTGGCCAAATTTTTTATTTAAAATTGTCCATAGATCTCGATCGATTTCTACAGCGACAACCAATTGAGCGCCATCGAGAAGACGACGGGTTAAAATGCCTGTACCCGGACCGATTTCTAATACCCGATCCTCGGATTGTAAATTAGCAGCGCCGATGATGCGATCGAGTATCGATTCATCTTTTAACCAATGTTGTCCAAAACGTTTACGCGGTTGAATTTTCATACCTCTATTTTAAAATCAGAGGGTTGTCCTCGACAATAACACCCCTGAAAATATGGGCAATGCGATCGATAACCGCATCAATTATCATAGAGCCTAGACAAAGATAGCAAAAAAATCAGAAACAATGTCAGATTTAAACGATGTTTTCGCAATTGTAGCAGGAGCGGTTCCGGGGGCGTTATCTCGTTATCATATTACCGAATGGACAAAAGCGAAATTCGGCTTGCGCTTTCCCTATGGAACTTTTATTATTAATTTAACTGGCTGTCTAGCTATCGGTTTCTTTTGGGCTATTTTACCCAGTTTTCCCTTTTATTCCCACGCAATAGATTTAATGGTTAGAACGGGATTTTTAGGAGCTTATACCACCTTTTCTACCTATAGTTTAGATATCCTGATACTCTGGCGCAATCAACAAAATTTTCTCAGTCTTTTTTTTGCCGTTACCAGTATAATTTTCGGATTAATTGCCGTGAGAATCGGGGCAGCTATTGCCCAATTTTTTCTAGGTTAATTATCTAATTTATTGACTATTGAAGGGCAGGAGAAACAGCATGAATTTTTTCAGGTTTCGTTATGGTTTATTCGTAGCAATTGGGGCTATTTTTGGGGCTTTAAGTCGTTTTTATATAGCAGAATTAATTGGCAGTATCTTTGGTCAAGAATGGGGATTTTTGGGGACATTTTTTGTCAATGTTTCTGGCTGTTTAATTATTGCCTATATCTTTACTATGGTTAAGGAAAATATTCGTATAATTGCCCCAGAATTAGGATTGATGATTGCCACGGGTTTTTGTGGTTCATATACGACTTTTTCTACCTATAGTTTAGAGTCTAACAAGTTTTTAGAGCAGGGAAACTTAACTTTCGGTTTAATTTATTGGTTGGGCAGTGTTTTTGGGGGGATGATTGCGCTTAAAATTGGAGTTATTTTAGCAAGAACAGGTTTTCCTAGATGAATTATTAACCGACATTCCGCACATCTTCATATATTTTTATATGTTTTTACATTCCCCAAGATGTTTTTACGAAAAACTGTCATTGTAGAGAATACTATTGAGAACTATTTTCAATAATTGATTTTTTCTGAGAAAACCAATTACAATTCTTCACCTTGATAAAAATCCATCATTGTAGCTATAATTCTTACTGGCAATGGGTTGTAAGTAATATATTAGTAAAAATTATCAATTGAATGTTAAGAAGTGCGGAAGATGGGATTTAATCTTTCAATAGGATTAGTTTGACCAGTTTCTTTTCCGACCGCTCGATGACGTTTACTCGGAATTACTGTCTTATAAGTAGGGAGGCACAATTATTTGTAGGATGGGTTAGCGGTAGCGTAACATAATCGGGCGTTGGGTTTCATGCTTCAACCGTTCGGCAAAAGCTCACGGCCGAAGCCCAACCTACGTTCATCTTATATTTAATTCCACCCACCTACTTAGTTTCTTCTGCAAAATAGTCCTATAAGTCTTGCTCAATAAGCATTTCACGATTCTATAAGCGCAAATTATCACACAAAGTCGAGAAGAGTCCTTTTTTTCTCCTCCTGTCTCCGAATCTCCTCACCTAACGGAAGATTTTTTATTTTTGCAGGAGAGCTTTTTAACTGGCTGTTAACTTAGTCATAACTTGGATACTGTATAATCCCTATGTCAAGTGTCCGTAATAAAATTTAACCTAATCAAGGTTCGAGTATAAGTTTTGACTTTATACCATTTTTCTTTATTCGTGTCCCTCATCCCCTTGCCCCTCTCCCTTTCTGAGATAGGGATTGGGGGTGAGGGCAATTAACCATCTCTGCCATTACTTTAGAAAAATGGTATTATTTCCGAAAATATGAGTATTTCTCGCCGTAATTTCCTCACCTTTTTAACTGCCACTGCCGGTGTCTCTTTTTTCAGTCTGCAAGAGAAAAAATATTCCTCTCTGATTAGCAGTCCTGCGATCGCTGCCAATAGTTTTGGGTTAAACTTTTCTCCAGTCAAACTGCCGATTCCCTTAAAAATTGACGGGATGAGCGATGAAAGCCAAAAAAATGCCTATCAAACCTATAAAGTCCTAGATGATCTCGTTCTTCCGCAAGGATTCACCTATGATGTGCTGGCCCAGTGGGGAGATAAAGTGGCTGATTCCCGTTTCGGTTATAACAATGATTATCTATCTTTTATCGAAACCAGTGCGGGTCAAGGTTATCTAACCGTTAATTTTGAATATATCAGTGGTCGTACTTGGCTACAAACCTTTGAACAAGTGATTGGTAAAACCCTACCCGTCAAGGAAGTACGAGAAAAAACCAACGAAAAGGGTGAAATTGCCGCCTATCGTCTGCAAGATGCCAGCTTAAAGGCAAAAATCGAGGAAATATCCCTAGAAGGCTTAATTGATCAGGGAATTGGCGTAATTTCCCTGGCTAAAGATCAAACGGGAAAATGGCAACGTACCTATAGTAAAGCCGATCGCCGCATTACCGGTATTTCTGGACTAAAGGACGGCCATTACCTGAAAGCGACCGGTCCTGCTGTAGCAATTTTTACCAAAACCGATAAACTTGGCTACGATGACGGATTAGGGGCAAAAATTATCGGAACATTTCAAAATTGCGCCGGGGGAACAACTCCCTGGGGAACCGTATTTAGTGCCGAGGAAAACTTTCAAGACCAAGTGACGGAGGTAGTGTTAAAAGATGGTTCCTCTTTGCATCCCGATACTACCCCCTTTATTCTCAATAGTGGGGAAGTGGATGGCCGGGGTAACGTCTTCGGGTTAGCGGGAAATAAATACGGTTGGATGGTGGAGGTGGATCCGGCCAATCCCGACGATTACGGCACAAAACACACTTGGTTAGGGCGTTTTCGCCATGAAGCGGTCGCTTTTCTCGCTCAAACGGGGCAACCCTTGGCGGTTTATTCAGGTTGCGATCGCAGAGGCGGTCATGTCTATAAATTCGTTTCGGAGGGCAAAATTAGCGATATTAAGCAGAAAAATAACTCAAAACTCCTAGAAAAAGGAATGCTCTACGGGGCCAAATTCAACCCCGATAAAACCGGTTATTGGATACCCTTAAATCCCGACACGGAGATAAATCCCGTCCTACCGAGTCAAATTGCCGCTAGTCGCGGGGATGGGGTAGTAGCTTTGCCGAATCCCGAAAGAACAGTCAATGAGACTAAATTACTGCTATTTAAGGACGATGAGGAGATTCTAGCCTACAAAGCTAAATATAAGACCCTCGCAGACCTGTATGAAGGTAATAGGACGGAAAAACAGGGAGCAATTCTCATCGATGCTCATTTTGCCGCTAACGCCGTTGGGGTCACTTGTACTGGTCGGCCAGAAGATACGGAAGTGGACGAGAATGGCACTTTATATATAACCTTTACCTCTGGTAGTCCCAGTGCAGCGGAGGGAGGAGCCGACAAGGAGATATTTAAGGGACCAAATGGCGAAATACCCTACGAATTTGGTTGGATTATCAGCTTAAGGGAAGATAACAACGATGCTGCTTCCTTAAGTTTTCGTTGGGATGTGGTCGCTTATGGAGGGGAACCGACAGAGAAGGGTGAGGGTTTTTCTAATCCCGATAACCTCGCTTTCGATAAACAGGGAAATCTCTGGATGGTTAGCGATATTTCCACGGGTGGGTTAAATCGAGAGATGAAAACTCGTTATCCCCAGGGTGTCCCGGTTAGTCAACGGGATTTATTGGGGATTTTTGGCAATAATAGCGCTTGGGTGTTTGCCAAGGGTCAAGAGCATCCCTATCCTTTTGCTATCGCTCCCATGGATGCGGAATTAACGGGATTGTACTTTACTCCCGACCAAGAGACGTTATTTTTGGCAGTACAACATCCGGGGGAAGCGGGGGGAATTCGTCGGGATTTGGCCTTTGAAAACCGCAAATTTGCCCTGAAAACCACTAATGGGCAGGAATTTGAACAAATACGACAAGTACCCCTAGGATCGAATTGGCCCAGTGGTCAAGTTAATCAACCTCCCCGGCCAGCAGTGGTGGCGATTCGCCGAATTGAGTCAAAATCTGGTTAATACATTTGTTTTAAATGGTCGGGTTCCTTTGGGGATTTCTGAAAAACAAAAAAGGGGTTTTAGCCCCTTTTTCCAGATTAGTTAGTTATTTTTTCGGCGATAACATCATCATCATGTTACGACCTTCTTTTTTTGGTGCTTGCTGTACCTCAGCCACATCCTCTAAATCCTTGGCCATGCGTGCCAGTAATTCTTCCGCTAGGTTAGAGTGTTGAATTTCCCGACCTCGGAAGGTAATCGTCGCTTTTACCTTATCTCCCGCTTTTAAAAAACGTTGCGCTTGGTTGACTCGCACGTTGTAGTCATGCTCATCGATTTTATAGCGCATTTTAACTTCTTTTATATCGGCTGTATGCTGTTTTTTCTTGGCTTCGCGGGCCTTTTTCTCCTGTTCAAACTTGTACTTACCATAGTCCATAATCCGGCAAACGGGAGGACTTGCCGTTTCACTGACGAGGACGAGATCAAGTTCCTTTTCTTCGGCCACGCGCAAAGCTTCGGCAGGAGTAATAATGCCTAGCTGAGAGCCGTCGCTATCGATAACGCGGATTTCAGGAAAGCGGATTCTTTCGTTAATTTGGGGGAGATCGCGAGTAGTGCGTCTTTTATCTATCACAGGCGTTCTGGGTTATCTCTATTCTAGTTAGTTAATCGGGTGGAGTTTACAAAATGATTTACTTGCTATTCTACCTACTCGATCGAGTTTCTTGGCCAATTGTTAAGTTTTCTTGCAATGTTAATTTTTAGCCGCTGGTCGTCAGCCGTCGGCCGTCAGCCAGATAAGCTGTTGTCTATGGGTTTTGTTAGACTAAGACCCCATACTCTCAGGAATCGATCGGTAAGGTGCGTTCTCCCTCGTTGCAGCAAGAAACGCACCCAACAAAATCGGCGGCATCGCACTACCTCTGTAAACCAATGTCTAGATTATAGTAGGACAGTATCGGGCGACAGTTGAGAAGATTGTCCAGTATGGTTAAATGTTGCGCTGATGTTTTAATATTACCTATCGCCTAAAACTATGATTACTTATATTAAAATTCATGGCTTTAAATCCTTTCATAATTTTGAAATGTTATTCACGCCGCTTACTGTAGTTGCTGGGGTTAATGCTTCTGGTAAGAGTAATTTATTTGATGCTTTGCAATTGTTGGCGCGGTTGGCAGAAGTGGATCTGAAGACGGCTTTTAGCGAGCAACGAGGACATCCTAGCGAACTTTTTACCCAGTATGATGAGGACGACTACGCCACGGAAATGGAATTTATAGTTGAAATGTTAGTCAATCGCAAGGTAAAGGATAATTGGGGTGGGGAAGTCGATCTTAAATATACAAGATTACGCTATCAATTAAAAGTTAAACGAGAGTCTAATATAAGTGGATTTGAAAACTTGTATATTGTTGATGAACGTTTAGAAAATTTAAAGCACAATGAAGATAATTGGGTAAAAAATTATATTCCCAAGACAGTATTGGAAACTTGGCGACCAAAAGTAACGGGTAGGAGAGCCATTCCTTATATTAAGACTGAAGATATTAGTGGTATTGCTACCATTGTTGTACATCAAGACGGTCAAGCGGGGAATAAAAAAGTATTTCCCGCAAAAAACGCATCACAAACTGTTTTAAGCAGCATTAATACTATAGATTTTAAACATATATTAGCCGCCAAACAAGAAATGCTGAGTTGGAAGTTTATGCAGCTTAATCCCGAAGATCTGCGAGAACCTACGCGTCAAGATATGGGCATCAGAGATACAATAACAGCAAGCGGAAAGAATTTAGCCGCTGCTTTATTTCGCATTAAACAAGATGATAAATATACCCTCACAGCAATTTCCCGTGATCTCAATAATCTGCTACCGAATCTTACAGAAGTTAATGTTTATGATGACAAAGCAAATCGACAATTTATTATCAAGGTAAAAGGCGATGATAATCGGGAGTTTTCTTCGAGAGTCCTTTCCGAAGGAACCCTACGTTTATTAACATTATGTGTCCTGCAATACGACCGACAACACACAGGATTACTATGTTTTGAAGAGCCAGAAAATGGCATTCATCCTTTTCGTATTGAAGCAATGGCAAGATTATTAAAAGAGCTAACTGTCGATTTTAAAGATACTGAAATGCCTTTACGCCAAGTAATAGTGAACACTCATTCTCCGGTTCTGGTGAGTCAATTAATTAATTGGCAAGATGATAAAAATGTCAGCATTTGGCTTTCTCAACTTACCACTATAATATCCACTATTGAAGGGAAGCGAATTAAGATGAAAAGCAGTAATTTTCACCCTGTTATCAAAGATAATAAAAAGCAATTAACCTTATTTTTCTCCGAAAATGAGGCCAAGCTAACTCTCTCGGAAGTTGTGGAATATCTAAAAACTGCTGATGCTGAAAGTGCGATTAAAAATATTAAAAATCAACAAAACTAATTAATGTAAATCAATATGGCAAAAAAAATCAAACAAATAATTATTGCCTTAGCTACAGAAGGCAGTTCCGATCATAGATTTTTACCGAATATTATTCAGCGCACTTTCGAGAGAGTTGCCTTTGACGATGAACAAGATATAAAAATTTTTGAACCAATTTGTCTTCCACAAATCTCTGGCGAAAATATCCGAGAAAAAGCTAAAAAATACGCAATTCAAGCGGTGGAGAAGGGAGCAATGGTTTTGTGCTTCCATGCAGACGCAGATGATAAAACAGATGAAAACGCATTTAAGGAAAGAATTGATCCGGCTTTTAATGCTATTAAATCAGACGAGCGAGACTTATGCAAAAATTTAGTTGCTATCGTTCCAATACAAATGACTGAAGCCTGGATATTAGCAGACAAAGAACTACTAAAAAAAGAATTGTGTACAAATAAAAGTGATAGTGAGTTAGCAATCGATAAAGAACCCGAATCTTTTAGCAATCCGAAAGAAACGATTAAAAATGCCATCAATAAAGCCAGAGAAGGTATGACTAAACGGTATCGAAATAAACTAAAAATTGACGATTTATATTCACCGCTTGGTACAAAAATCCCATTGTCGAAATTAGAATCCTTATCTTCCTACAAAAAATTTGAAGAGGCAGTACGAGATATTTTTCCACAATTAACGAAAGTCAACAATATAGAAGATAATCCTGATCAAACGTGAATAGTATCTTGCTAATACCATTTTTCTAAAGTAATGGCAGAGATGGTTAATTTTCCTCACCCTCAAACCCTCTCCTAGAAAGGGAGAAAGGAGTAGAATGTCTGCCACGAATAAAGAAAAATGGCATAAGGTGCGTTCCCTGTCGTCGATTTAGTTCTCCCTATGCGATCGCTACTTCCGCCTAACAACCCTCAACGTTCAGGAGGAATTTGCCCCTTTAACTCCTCAATTAGTGATGGGAGCTGCGATTGAACCACATCCCAAACGATATTGAGGTTGACATCATCATACTCATGTACCAACCGATTTCGCATTCCCTTGATTTCTTGCCAAGCAATGTTGGGCAAGTTTTGTCGGGTTGTTTGGGAAACTCGTCCGGCGGCTTCGGCAATCACCAAGAGCCGTCGAATTACTGAATCTTGAAGCTGCACATTGGCGACGAACTCAGCTTTCGAGCATTGAGCCGTGTAGATCATGACCAGTTCTGCGGATTGCAGCATATCAAGCAGGAATTGGGGATCCCGTTGCATAAATCACTTGAGCCGAAGAAAGGATTTGATTACGGCGTAGGTAGTTGCGACTGGTGGCAATGCCTTGGCGAGTAATCAGGTCAACATCTCGATGGAAAATGGTTTTTAGCTCTGCTTCCATTTGGTCTAGGGTGCTGAATGTGGGATGAGCTTCTGGATGAAATTCCACCATAACATCAATGTCGCTGTCGGGGCGGAAGTCTTCGCGCAGGACGGAGCCGAATAGAGCGAATTCGGTCACTTGCCAGCGATCGCAAAACTGGGCAATTTTTTCCATCGGTAGGTCGCTCGCAGTAATGGTCATGGCATGATTACTCCCAAGGTTTCAAGTTGCCGATCTCAAAAACGTGGCCGATAGCTGATCACTGAAAGCTCCTTAGATATCTAACCTTTGGTAGATGCTATTAAGATGATTTAAGTGCTGCTGGGGATCAAAGCAACTTTCGATCTCGTCGGGGGATAAAATGCCAGTAACTCGCTCATCTTGACTGATAAAAGCTTTAAAATTGCCGTTATCGGTGTTCCAAGCGCGATGGGCGTTTTCTTGGACGATTTTATAGGCAGATTCCCGGCTAATTCCCTTACTCACCAAAGTTAAAAGAACTCTTTGACTGAAAATCACGCCACCGTAAACATTCATATTTCGCTTCATGTTTTCGGGATACACCAGCAGATTTTTGACTAAATCGGTGATTTCCTTGAGCATAAAGTGGGTCAAAATGCAAACATCTGGCAGCATTACCCGTTCTACGGAACTATGGGAAATATCTCTTTCGTGCCAGAGGGCGATATTTTCTAAAGCGGAAACGGTATGACTACGGATAATTCTCGCCATTCCCGTTAAGCGTTCTGAACGGATGGGATTACGTTTATGGGGCATAGCGGAGGAGCCTTTTTGTCCTTTGGAAAAGTATTCTTCCACTTCTAGGACATCGGTTCTTTGCAGGTTGCGAATCTCCACGGCAAAACGTTCGATCGAAGCTGCTAATAAGGCTAATTGTTGCACATAATCGGCGTGTCGATCGCGCGAGATAACTTGAGTGGAAGCGGTATCCGGTTCTAATCCTAACTTCTGACAGGTTAACGCCTCAATTTTCGGGTCAATATTGGCATAGGTTCCCACTGCACCGGATATCTTACCGATGGCGATGTCTTGGCGCAAGCGAATTAAACGATCGCGTCCCCGCAGCACTTCCGCTAACCATCCCGCTAGTTTAAAGCCAAAGGTGATCGGTTCGGCGTGAATGCCGTGGGAACGTCCCACCATGACTGTATAACGGTGTTCTTGGGCGCGATAGCGCAGGGCTTGAATAAAATCTTCTAATTGTTCTAAAATCAGGTTTAAACTGGCGACTAATTGTAAGGATAGGGCGGTATCTAGTACATCAGAACTGGTTAAACCTAAATGAATATAACGCCCCGGCTCGCCCACATATTCGTTAACATTTGTTAAAAAGGCGATGACATCGTGGCGCACTTCTGCTTCTATTTCTAAAATGCGATCGGGATCAAAATTAGCTTTTGCCTTAATTTCTTCTACTGCATCCCCCGGAATATAGCCTAATTCTGCCTGCGCTTCACAGACGGCTATCTCTACCTCTAGCCATGTTTGATATTTATATCTATCCGTCCACAAATTCCCCATTGCAGGGAGAGTATAACGCTCGATCACTATTAATTCTTCCAAGACAACCGTTTAATTGTATCGGATCGGGGCAAGTCTGGGAATAGGCAAGGAGCAGCGGGGAGCTTTGTTTTCCCCACTCCCTTTTTTCCGGGTAGTGTTTTAGGTTCGATCCCCCCTGCCCCCCTTGATAAGGGGAGATTAAGGGGGGATCGGCACC
>NZ_JADEXI010000906.1:0-1234 GCF_015207185.1 Microcystis sp. LEGE 08355
GATAATTACTGAACGGTAATCGTTCCGACCATACCAGCGCCGCGATGGGGTTCGCAGTAGTAGCTGTAAGTACCCGGTTCGCTGAAAGTGCTTTCAAAGGACTCACCGGCGGAAAAAGCCAGACCTTTATGGGATAATTTGCTGGCTTGGGCTTCGGGAACCTTGGTGCTATCGAAAACTATGTTATGGGGAGAAAGTTTGTTATTGACCCATTTCACCGTATCTCCTGCTTTAATAGTGAGGGCGGGGGGATCAAATTGTAGTGTACCTGCATCACCGCCCATCTTCACTGTGAAGGTTTCGGCGGAAGCGGCGGCAGTGTTGAAGAAGAAGCTAGAGAGGACTAGAGCCACGGTAGCGAACAATAAACCTAATTTTTTCATGCTTGTTAATCCTTTACACGAGGGAAGATGACAAGTTTGACAGCCTGTCTTTTGACAAAAAAGTAAAAGTTTGCTTTTAACTGTCCCATTGATTCATTCTACACCAAGTTTGACAGCTTGTCTTTTGACAAGAAAACCGGTTTTTTCTGACCATGGTTGGGGAATTTCTTAAGAAATAGAGGAGAACCAATCGTGAAAAGACTATTAATTTCCCTGTGCTTGCTCTTGGCTGTGGTTACATTCGGTATGGCTCGTCCGGCTTTAGCTGATGGGGCTTCGATTTTCAGTGCTAACTGCGCTTCCTGCCACATGGGCGGTAAAAACGTGGTTAATGCCGCTAAAACCCTGAAAAAAGAAGATTTAGCCAAATACGGCAAAGATTCCGTTGAAGCTATCGTTACCCAAGTTACCAAAGGTATGGGGGCGATGCCTGCTTTCGGTGGTCGTCTCAGTGCTGAAGATATCGAAGCTGTAGCTAACTATGTCCTCGCTCAAGCGGAAAAAGGCTGGTAAAAGTTAGTTATCGGTGGCGAGTTATCGGTTATCAGTCTGGTAAGAATTGTAGCGATCGAAATTCTTGGGTCAATTGCTGGCTTAAAATAGCTAATGGTTTATCTCGGGGCAAGGTTGTGAAATTGCGATCGTTTTTCTATATTTTAGGTGCGACGGTAATCATTCTCCTAGGAGTCGCTACAGCCAGTTTTGCTTGGATTCTCGCCGATAGTCCTCTGTCTTTGCTCAAAGGTGGGGTGCTGCGGGAACCAGCGGCGGCGATTTTTGTGCCGAAACAGGCCCCGGTTATGGTATCCTTGCTGGTCAATCCCGAACGTTTAGAGTCTTTTGGTCAATTA
>NZ_JADEXI010000907.1:0-1229 GCF_015207185.1 Microcystis sp. LEGE 08355
TCCCTGACATTGCTACTCTTTTATCGCTAAAAAAGTAGTTTTTATAAGGTCTTAATTTTATTATAGGACAAGCCTTTCCTTCTGACAGTCACTCCCTCCTAAGAACCGCCAGAGAAAGGCTGTAATTATTTTGTCAAGTATTTTTGCAATCTCTGGACAGAGAGCGGGCGGGTTATGGTATTATTTTTTTATGATCAGTTTTTATATAATTGGATTTAAGAACTTGTGCATAAACGCAAAGATTCCCATTGTATAAAAAGCATCTCACAAAAATGCTCCCTTGTCAAGCATCATCAAAAAAAAAGTTTTTTTTGAGATTATAATAAAAAAAAAATTAGTTTTCTGCTGCTATGATAACCCTAATTAACGCTAGAATTCCCGCCTATCAGGATCGACAACAAATAGAGATAAATGCTGCGGGAAAGATCGAGAGAATCACGGAGATGGTGGGAAAGAAAAAAGGGGAAAAGATTATCGATATGGAAGGGGATTGGCTATCGTTAGGAGGAGTAGATTTACAGATCAACGGGGGATTAGGATTAGCATTTCCCGACTTAGAAATAACAGATCTAGAAAAATTAGATAAGATTAGCGATTATCTTGAGAATCAAGGAATTGATGGTTATCTTCCCACCCTAGTCACCACGTCCGTGGAGAAATTTCAAAAATCCCTCTCAGTAATTGCCAAATATATCGAGAAACAGAAACAGGAAAATCGAGCGAGCGCGCAGGTTTTAGGAGTACATTTAGAGGGACCATTTTTAAACTATGAAAAAAGGGGGGCGCATCCGGGACAATATCTTTTAAACCCAAGTATAGAAACAGTAGATAAAATCTTTGGGGACTACTTATCGATCGTAAAAATTATCACCTTAGCCCCAGAATTAGATAGTAGCGGTACTGTAATTAAATACCTAAGCGATCGAGGGATTACCGTCAGTTTAGGACATTCGCAAGCGAGTCAAGAAATAGCCAAAAAAGCCTTTTTACAGGGGGCAAAAATGGTTACTCATGCCTTCAATGCCATGCCTCCTTTACACCATCGTCACCCGGGTTTATTAGGGGAAGCAATTATCAATTGCGATGTTTATTGTGGGTTAATTGCCGATGGTCAACACATCCATCCAACCATGATAGAATTATTACTAAAAGCCAGTAATTATCATCGAGGAATTTTCTTAGTTAGTGATGCTTTAGCGCCGATTGGTTTAGGGGATGGTGTCTATCCT
>NZ_JADEXI010000908.1:0-1227 GCF_015207185.1 Microcystis sp. LEGE 08355
AATGATGCCCATCTGAAACATAAAAAAGAACTGGATTCCTTGCTAACTCTACGATTTCAGAAGTTTAATAAATCTCAGATTATGAACGTCTAAAGTATATATCGGAATCGGCCTAAATCAAGCCGCCAGAAAAAAACCTTTAGGAAAAAAATAATATGATGGCCCTCACCCACGCCGCCCTATCCGTGGCGGGAACCACTCTACTATTAGGCGAAATTACGCCCCTAGGTCTTGGATTATCGATCGTTGGCTCCCAACTTCCTGATCTCGATACCACTAAGTCAATGATGGGCAGAATTTGTTACCCGATCGCATCTTTCATAGAACAAAGATACTCACACCGAACCATCACCCACTCACTAATGGCGACGGGGATTATCGCGCTGATCTCTCTACCGATCGCCTATTATTTCTCCCTGAAACTTTGGCTATGCCTACCATTGGGGCATTTACTATCCTGTTTTTCCGATACCTTTACCAAGGAAGGTGTGGGCTTATTTTACCCCTCACCCGTGCGGGCGATCTATGGGAATAACCCTAACTTCCGACTGCGGACTGGCAGCACGATCGAGTATTGGGTGCTAGGTCTAGCACTATTACTCTCGATCTGGTCAATCAATCTGCAATCATCAGGAGGATTAATGCTCTCATTCAATCAATTGCTAGGGGTTAAAGAGGGCGTGGAAGCCGCGTACAATCGATACGGAGCGGATCATCATATCTGGGTAAACATCCAAGGAAATAAGGTGAGCGATCGAGCCTCGATCGATAGTCGATTCTTTCTGATCGCCCAGGAGGGAACAGATTTTATAGTACAAAATGCCAAGGGAATCTACAAAACCGAGGATCAAATCACCATCAGCCGGATCACCGCCGAGACAGGAAAGACGGCCACCACCAGGGAAAAGGTGATTAATTTTAATGATGATGAGATAACAGGCATCCTCGAAGCGATAAACGATCAGGCAAGCGGCATCTATCTAAGCGGCAAGCTGGAAATAGATGAACCCGATGACATTCTCAACACCAACCCGCCAGACCAGTACCCGATCCTATCGAAATCTGGAAACTTGATCGATCTTTCCTACTGCCCGATCGAAAAAGCGATCGAGATTTTATCGGGACAATTTGCTTACGGAACCCTGACAGCACGAATCATCACACCAGCCCCCTTCCACTGATATGATCCGATCTATTCTTCTCGCTGTACTACTAACCTGTCTCTTA
>NZ_JADEXI010000909.1:0-1227 GCF_015207185.1 Microcystis sp. LEGE 08355
CCCCACACCCTGCCCCCACGAAAAACTTTTTCAGCAGACCCTAACTAATCTCTGATCACTAGGGGCGATTGCAGGGTAATATTTAAATCTCGATCGGGGTTAACAGAGTATAACTGCACGGAACTACCACCGACAATTCCCGCCGTCGGTAAACCCCATCCTGCAAGGGTTCCCACGGCTGCCCCCGCTAAGACATCGAGAACTTCGATCTTGCGATCGCCCGTGAGAGCAGCGATCGCTGTGGCTGCCCCCGCACCGGCGAGGGTTCCCCCTAAGATATCTTGAGTTTTTGCCCCTTTACGCAGGGTTTCAGTGGTAGTAATTAATCGCGAAGTGGCATTGAGGGGAATGGTGCGATTACCCCCATCGAGGCGAATTTCATCGGCAATAAACCGCACACCTCGGCCCGCTGCTTCTAAAGTACCCTTGACTTCACTTCCTGCCGCAATCACCACAATCCCATTCCGGTTACGAATATCTCTGGCTACGCTTAAAGTCAGAGGAATAACATCACTTTTAGAAACTAAAATTTTATCGGCTTTCTCGTAATTCAAAGGGATAACTGTTCCGGCAGGAATCGAGATTTGTTGAGCGATAAGACGTTGCCGATTAATATTACTTTGAGCGAGGACGGGAAAAGTACCGGACATGGAACCCATGAGCAGGGTAATCAGTAAGGCTGTGCTGGCTCTAGTAACAGGATTGATAGACATAGCGGTTATCCTCTCAAAAAACAACAGTGAACTTTCTCTGTTTCTAGATTATTTTTTTCTGTCTGTCATGTCAGTCCCCTCAACAGGGAATTTTTTCCCTCTCTATAGGGAAAAAAGTAGAATGGCAGAATTTCCGCATTTTGTCCATCGACCGCAAAAGAGAGCCGAAAAGCCTAGAATAGTAAAAAACCCTCGATTGCCATCGTCTATGGAACTCGCTGCCGGAAAAATCCTTAGTCATCGCTACCAAATTATCCGTCAATTGGGAAAAGGGGGATTCGGACAGACTTTCTTGGCCTGCGATCGCCAGTTACCCAATCAAAATCGTTGTGTGATCAAACAATTTAAACCCCAGTGCCGGGATGCCGAAACTGTAGCCATCGCTAGACGACTCTTTGAAACCGAGGCAAAAATCCTGCAAGAATTGGGCATTCATCGCCATATTCCCCGTTTATTTGCTTATTTTGAGGAAAATGGGCAATTTTTTCTCGTGCAAGAATACATTGAAGGGGAA
>NZ_JADEXI010000910.1:0-1222 GCF_015207185.1 Microcystis sp. LEGE 08355
GCGGCACGATGAGCGGGAACAACACCGAAAATCAGACCGATGGCACTGGAAACTCCTAAAGCGAGAATTATCGCAGGGATTGAGACACTGGTGGTTAAAGCAGCAAAAATTCCCGCTAGATACATTCCTTGAATGCCGACAAAAATCCCGATAATTCCGCCAGTGGTGGCTAAAATCACCGATTCAATCAGAAATTGACCTTTTATATCCCCTTCTTTGGCTCCTAAAGCCTTTCTTAACCCGATTTCTTGGGTTCTTTCCGTGACTGACACGAGCATAATATTCATGACACCGATTCCCCCAACAAAAAGGGAAATACTGGCGATCGAGGCTAACATTCTAGTTAAACTATCGTTAGTTTCTTTGGCCATTTCTAAGACTGCGGTTTGGGGGAAAATCTGCACATAATTCTCGTCGCTGACCTGATGACGCATTTGCAGCAGGTTGCTAATCTGAAACTGGGCGGCTTTAATTTGGGCAGAGTTTTTGGCCAAGACAGAAATATGAGTCAGGGGAATGCCAAAGATAGCTCTGCGGCCTTGAACCTGATTAGACATGGTAGTTAGGGGAATTAAGGCTCGATCGTCCTGATTAGCCTCAAATAAGGAGCCTTTCGCCTGTAAAATTCCAATGACTTGAAAACTAAGATTGCCGATGCGAAGATTTTCGCCGACGGGATTGCGATTACCAAAGAGATTTTTGGCTAATTCCGATCCCAAGACAATCACGCGATTATCCCGTTTCAGGTCAGATTCCATAATAAATCTACCTTTAGATAGTTGACGGTTACGCACATTTAGGTACTCGGCTCCCACCCCAATCAGGGGACTATTACTGGTTCTATTACCGAAGGATAGGATTTTTTTACCGCTTAATTCGGGAGAAATGGCGGCAATGGCGGGAACTTGAGATGCGATCGCTTGAGCGTCTTCGTAGGTGAGAGGCCGGGGATTGGGAATTGTCCGGCGGACATTGCGTGAGGAGGTGGAAACAAATAAAACATTCGGACCGAGGGCTTCAAACTGCTCGATAGCAACTTTTTGCGCTCCTTCACCCACTCCCACTAGGGCAATGACGGAGGCGTTACCGATAGCAATTCCTAGCATGGTCAGACCACTACGCAGTTTATTGCCCATCAAAGCGGAAAAAGCCATTTTCAGGTTTTCGAGCATTTCCATGGTTAGTTATATTCAGTGATCAGTAAACAGTAATCAGTANACAG
>NZ_JADEXI010000911.1:0-1222 GCF_015207185.1 Microcystis sp. LEGE 08355
GAGTATCGATACTTCCTAAATACCAACGACCATTTTTTGTATAGCTACAAATAATCTGGTATTCCCCAGCAAATCCGTAGTTAGATAAACCAAAAACCCAATGAGGATAAGCAAATTCAGCCTCTATCGGTTCGATAACTGGTTCGATTTGTTCATCGTGTTTAAAGCAATAAAAGTTCCAGAAATCATTGCAATCGCTAGTAAAATATAACTGTTCATCGGCGGACCAGCGCGGTTCACACACTGACTCATTTTCACCGCCAGCAATGACCCGAATATTACTCAAATAAAGATTATTAATATCCGCCACCCAGAGAAAAGAACTATCCCAGGGCATATTAGGATGATTCCAACTAATCCAGGCTAATCGAGAACCATCGGCACTCAAGCGAGGAGAGGTATAAAAATCATCGCCAGATACTAAAGTTTTTATTTCTCCCGTATCCACATCGATGCTGACAATACTATTAACTGGTTCCCGATCTTTTTGGCTATGATCTTCACAAACACAGATTAAACGATTGCCAAATTTATCGAGAATTAAATCCGCATAACGACAGGAATTTTCTGGGGTGAGAGGTTGGGGTAAACTATCAGCAGTTTGGCGATAAATTCTTTGGTCAGCAAAATTACAAAAATAGATAATTCCGACAACAATTAGATAGGAACCTCCCCCGTATTCATGGACACGAGTTCGCACATTAAAAGGTGCTGGGGTGATTTCTGTGGTTGTGCCGTCGGGGTTTAATTTAACTAAAACATTTCGCCCCTTTTCCTGTGGTCTGCCTTCTAACCAATAAATATCTTCTCCATCTAGGGTTACACCACCAAGACTAATCGATGCTGCCACAATTAGATCGGAGGTAATCGGTGATTTCCAGGAACCGTAAGCTGATATTTGATGAGACATTTTCGACTAAAGCAGTGATTCTAATGGTGAACTAACTGGATCAGAAACGCTGACAAATTAAGAAAATTTCGAGTAAACAGGACAAAGTAGGGATTAGGTGCATCCCTACCTAACTCTCTGTTTTCCTGCAATCGGAGCGGCGGGATTCGAACCCACGACCCCTACTACCCCAAAGTAGTGCGCTACCAAGCTGCGCTACGCCCCGATATTGAACCTTAACCATCATAGCGATAATCGCAGCATTTTGCAAGCTTTTTTTTTCTTCCTTTCTCCCCCATCCCCGGAATTAGTGGCCAGCTATCTAGCTAGGGT
>NZ_JADEXI010000912.1:0-1220 GCF_015207185.1 Microcystis sp. LEGE 08355
ACCCTACCCACCCGACAAGTTTATGTCACCCGTGATGTTGGGGGAGACAGACATTTTGCAGGTTTTGGGGGCAGAAAAACGACTGATTTTGCCGATACTGCCCTTAATGCTGACCTATTGCCCGAAAATCTCTGGAAAAATGCCGATTATCTAGTGATGGGAACCCTAGGGTTAGCCTATCCCCCGGCGAGAGCTGCGATGATGCGCGCCCTCGAATTGGCTAAAATTTACGGGGTGAAAGTATTGGTCGATATCAACTGGCGACCGGTTTTTTGGCCTAATCTTGAGGCTGCCCCTGATATCATTCGAGATTTTATTGCCCAGGCCGATTTGCTCAAATGTAGCGAGGAAGAAGCAGCATGGTTATTTGGCACTGATACCCCCAGAGAAATATCATCACAATACCCCAATTTAGGGGCAATTCTGGTTACTGGCGGCGCAAAAGGGTGTAAATATCATTTAGGCGAAAATAGCGGTGCTGTCGAGGCTTTTTCTGGGGAGGTAGTGGATACAACTGGGGCAGGGGATGGCTTTGTGGCGGGTTTTTTGGCTCGTGCCGCTCTGGGAGGCGATCAAATCGAGGAAAATGCCGATTTAGCGCGTAAGGCGGTGATTTATGCCTGTGCGGTGGGGGCAATGGTGACAAGAAGAGCAGGAGCGATCGCATCCCAACCGACTCGGGAACAGGTGGAGGAGTTTCTAGCGGCCTTTGAATCCTAGTAATTAGCCCTTATTTGCCAGTTTTTTGGTCAAACCAGTCTAAAACCCGATTCCATGCCCACCAGCGATCGCTATCGCCCCACTGACGCTGACAGGATAAACTGCTGATATAACCCACATGACCGCCATAGTTGGTTAAGAGTAGATCCACGTGGGGATTATCAGCGATCGCTGCTTGCAGATCGGGAATGACTGCGGGGGAAAAGAGGGGATCATCGGCCGCGTAGAGGATAAAAGTGGGTTTAGTTAAGTAGGGTTGAAAGGGCAAGGGACTACTAGCGGCATAATAGTCAAAAACTGTCTCAAATCCTAAGTTTTTAATCACTAATTCTCGATCGAATCCTGCAATCGTGGTGGCGCGAGTAATTGCTTGGGGATCGATATGATCGGGATGAGCTTTATGGATGCGTTTGGCTAACTTGCGTAATTCCCTGGCGATCGCTTTTTCCAAATGTTTCCCCCAGGTATCCCGGACGAGATAGGATAAAGAACGATTAGAG
>NZ_JADEXI010000913.1:0-1218 GCF_015207185.1 Microcystis sp. LEGE 08355
TTACGTCATTTCTTCGGCTAACATTTAAAATATCTCCTGATTTTAATTGTTCGAGTATATTCTCGGCTAGTCTTTTCGTATAGGTTCGTTTCTTGGCGACAAAATCTAACTCTTCGCTAAAGGGTTTTCGACAATTATCGCACTTAAATTGACGACGATTAACCTGTAGGTACACTGGTTGTCCTGAGATTGGTAAATCTTTGACTAAATGTCGATGATTTTGGTGGAGTTTATCGCTCTCTAAGCCACAATGAGGACAGGTTGCTTTTTTATTTTTCGATTCGATTCGGAAAACTATACCGATATTTTCTAGGTGTCGATAGCCTTGAATAGAGGTTCCTTCTAGGTTCAAAAATTTGTCAAGTATCATAAGTAAAATACTCGGGTTTTTGGCTATTATATCAAATCTTAACTCGATTGTCTATCTTTTGGTATTAACCTGTTGATGCCTTAAGTCTTTCCCTGTATGGATTTCAGCTACTTTTGAGCGTAGGCGCTCTCATCGAATTTTATTTTAAGTTAATTATTTGCATAACAATTCCCGAAGAGCCGACATTTATTATAAGCTTTGCTATCGTGTTGGCGATCATAATGTTATCATGCGATTGCGTAGTTGGGGTCCGAATGTAGAGGTAATTTTGCCTAGTGATTTACGAGCGCAAATCAAAGAATATCTCGAAAAAAACTATAAATTATATCAATAATCTGACAGGGGGACAAGAAGGCTGAAATCCATATAGCATAAGCTTTTCATGGTTTTAGCTCGAAAAAGTTCGCCGCACCATCTCTCACTTATTAATAATAATTCCGAGTAAGCTCGCTCCTATCCCTAGTTTTTCGTTAGCTTTTGCCTAGAATCGCTAGATCTATTTCTAGTGAGAGAAGCCTGAAGCCTTTGTTGGCAAGTTTTCTAGCTCGCTTGTCCCCCTGTCAGTATAGTTAATCAATTATTTTGCTTAACTATCTTTGTTTTCGTGATAAAGTTTAAAGAGAGGCCTTAGCAATTTATGATTATGCCAGAATCAGAGTCCCCTATTAATTCAACAAATTTCTATTTTAGTAAACTTTGTGCCTTGGTAGAAGACAAATCTATTTTGCAACAATTACAGTCTATTCACCCAGAAGAGTTACAAGGACAGATAGAAGAGTTACCCCTGCAAATAGCTAGTTCATCTGATCGCGTTAATCTAGGAGAGGCTCAAGGCACTAATATTAATA
>NZ_JADEXI010000914.1:0-1218 GCF_015207185.1 Microcystis sp. LEGE 08355
CCCCACACCCCACTTCCCCATCTGCTTAACTGCGTTTCCAAGTATTCCAAGCGACTTTCAAACCGATCAAGAGGCGACGGCTGCCACGATCGAACTTGCTGAGACCAGCTTTAGCACTACCGAGACTGCGATCAACTCCTTGGACAACTTGGCGGGTACTTTTGACCCCTTCATCGATATTTTCGGTTAATTCGCTGATTTCCGCCCCTGTTAGGCGAATTGCTTCTAGAGTCGGGGGAAATTCCCGATGGAGGGTATCGAATAATTTTTCGGCACTGCGGGCTGCCCGGGCTAACTCTTGCAGGGCAGGTAAAGCGGCGATGAAAACCGCCGTTAAACTAACGGCGACTAGCAGTAAAGAACATCCTAGCCAGAAAATAGGTTCGGTCATTTAGTAGTGATTCGAGTGTTGATTATCGCCTTGGGGGGATTCTTGCGAGTCGGGGGAGGGATTGTCCGTGGCTAGACTTTGACTAGCTTCGATTCCAGCTGTCACCGCCTCTTTTAATCTCATTAAAGTATCATCCCAATTACGCCGGGCCGATTCCGATAGGCGATCGGCCTGTAATTGCATCGTCGTGGTCAGATCTTCGGCTAATTCTGGCAAAGCCCGGGCGGATTTTTGCAGAATTCGACGGGTTTCTTTTCCAGATCTCGGCGCTACTAATAAACCCGCCACTGCCCCGATCGCACTGCCCACTAAAACCCCGACGACGAATAAGCCACCGTTACCGTTATTTTTATCTGCCATAGGATTGCCCCTGTACTTAATTCCCAATTTTACGAGCAATTACACTGCTCTTGTGCAGTTTCTTCGGCAAAAATTTTGACCTGTTGCTCTTGGCAAGCAAAAACAGACCTAGAAGGGATAACTTGAGAAAAAACTAGCGATCGGGCAAAACCTGATTTTATTGCTGACTTTGAGCCAATAAGGGAGTGAAAAAGAAGAACCTCTGGGAGTCTTGCCGTGTTTCGACCCCAAAGGTTCTTCTTATACTGAACTTATACTCCTCACACGATATTTATATTACACACAATCCGCTGCTTTTGTCAAGAGGTTTACGAAATTTTTTCCACAGACCTCTGGCCAAATTAATTTTCTATG
Source organism: Microcystis sp. LEGE 08355 (assembly GCF_015207185.1). Taxonomy (NCBI): domain Bacteria; kingdom Bacillati; phylum Cyanobacteriota; class Cyanophyceae; order Chroococcales; family Microcystaceae; genus Microcystis; species Microcystis sp. LEGE 08355. The sequence continues at coordinate 1,106 of NZ_JADEXI010000914.1, forward strand.
GCCGGTAGGGTTCTTCTCGACTTTGTGTGATAATTTTTACTTATGGAATCGTGAAGTGCTTATTGGGCAAGACTTTTAGGACTATTTTGTTAAATAAACTCTCAGTATAGACC
>NZ_JADEXI010000031.1:0-17684 GCF_015207185.1 Microcystis sp. LEGE 08355
GAGATACATAGAAAGCGATTTCCGGGATAAATGCCGTTGAGTTTCAGGTAAGTTAATCTGAGAAGATCCATGCCATGAATGTTCAATGGTTTTATAACGAAGCCAACGATTAAAAATAGGTACAAAGGATTTAATTCTATTTTCTTCTGGTTGACGAGGATTGGAATGTAACTCTAGATTCCCCCCCCAATCTGCTTGCCATTGGGTATTTAAATAGATTAATAAATTCAAGCGGCGATGATACCAGCGACGTTCATCAAGGTTAAAATCAATGTGAGGGTCTAATTCTTGACCGTGTAAATTTTCATGGGTTCCACCCCCATAAAAACTAGGATCTGGAATTAAATTATCGATACCGGTTAATTGGGAAATTAACTCTAAAAACTCTTGAGATTGAACGTAGCGGCCAAACTGTTGATAAACACCCCCCAAACCGATTAAATCCTCATTAACCGCCTTCCCGCCAACTTTTCCTAACTCACTAATGGCTTTTTGCGGATTAAAACTGGGAAAATTTTCCAGCAAAATTTGCGCTTGCTCCCCAACTAAAAAATTATCGATGACCAAATGCTTAAACGGTTGCGCTGTCTCAAAATCTTGACGATAGACAGAAGATTTCTCATAAACAAGGGGATTGATAAACATTAGACAGCTTTTTTGTTGGTATGATAAATTGTAGCAATCAAACTGACAAAATAAAGATTAACTCTCCTATTGACCTCATCGCCTATGGACTGGTGGCACAAACTCAAAGATAATCCTCTCGCCCGTTGGGGAGCAGTTTTACTGTTAATCTTCTATTTAAGCGTAATGGCGGCGGATTTTGTCGCTCCCTACTCTCCCTACTCCTCCCAACCCGGTCAGTCTCTCCTCCCTCCCACCCAAATCTTTTGGCGCTCGCAGTCGGGAAGTAACAAGGGTGAGTGGATTGGCCCCCACGTCTATCCCACCACTCAAAGTGCTATTAATATAGAAACTGGTGAGCGGAAGCTAATGAGAGATTTTAACAACCCCTTGCCGCTACGTCTCTTGGTTAAGGGTGAAACCTATAATTTCGGTCAAATTCGCCTACCTTTGCCGCCAAAATGGGAGGAAGTAACTTTATTCCCCGGTATCCCTTTTGATCGCCATCTGTTCGGGGTCATCGGTGATGGTAGAATCAATATATTGGGAACTGACGAATCGGGACGCGATAGTTTTAGTCGCTTGATTTTCGGGGGCAGAATTAGTTTATTTATCGGTTTGGTCGGGATTTTAATTTCTTTCCCTATCGGTTTATTTGTCGGTGGCGTTTCTGGCTATTTTGGCGGCTGGTTAGATGCGATTTTAATGCGTTTTGTGGAAGTTTTAATGACTATCCCCGGCATCTATTTACTCGTAGCCCTAGCAGCGGTTTTACCCGCAGGATTAACCAGCACCCAGCGCTTTTTATTAATCGTCCTGATTACTTCTTTTATCAGTTGGTCGGGATTAGCGCGGGTAATTCGCGGTCAAGTTTTATCCCTGAAAGAACAGGAATTTATTCAGGCCGCTAAAGCTATGGGAGCAAAACCCCTTTATATTATTCTGCGTCATGTACTGCCCCAAACTGCCAGTTATATCATTATTTCTGCTACGTTAGCTGTGCCGGGGTTTATCGTGGCCGAATCGGTTTTAAGTTTAATTGGTTTGGGAATTCAACAACCGGATCCTAGTTGGGGAAATATGCTTTCTTTGGCTACCAATGCCTCAATTATTGTTCTACAACCCTGGTTAATTTGGCCACCTGCTTTGTTAATTATTCTCACCGTTTTAGCTTTTAATTTACTCGGTGATGGTTTACGCGATTCTCTAGATCCTCGCAATTTAGAGAGATAATTTAGTTATTATCAGTTATCAGTTATCAGTTATCAGTTATCAGTGAACTGATAACTGTAAAGTCTCCCCACTTCCCATTATGAATAAAATCAGTAAAACCTTTAATAATTTCGCCGATAGTTTAGTGATTTATAGTCAAAGATACGGAAAAATAAGCTGGGTAATATTTTTAATTATCTTTGCTTGTATCATGACGATAACCTTTAATTATCCGGCACAATCGACCAATCAACCCCAAGAAAAACCGGAAATTCGTGGAGTTTGGTTAACTAATATCGATAGTGAGGTATTATTTAAACCGCAAACCCTAAAAGATGCCGTTGATAGGTTGGCTGATTTAAATTTTAATACAATTTATCCCACGGTCTGGAATTGGGGTTATACACTCTATCCTTCTAAGGTAGCAGAAAAAGTGACGGGACGAGCGATCGATCCCCATGAATCTTTAAAAAATCGCAACTTTTTAAAGGAAATAATTAGCCAAGGTCATCGGAAAAAATTAAGAATTATTCCTTGGTTTGAATTTGGTTTTATGGCTCCTGCGGATTCAGAATTAGCCAAACGACATCCCGATTGGTTAACCCAAAGACAGGATAAAAGCGTGATTTGGTGGGAAGGAAAAGTTCATCAACGGGTGTGGTTAAATCCCTTACATCCACAAGTACAAAACTTTATTACCGATTTAGTCAGCGAGATTATTACTAACTACGATATAGAAGGAATTCAGTTTGATGATCATTTTGGTTATCCCGCCGATTTTGGCTATGATGAAACCACAATTAAACTCTATCAAAGGGAACATTCGGGACAATTACCACCGCAAGATTACCAAGATAAAGCATGGATTCAATGGCGGGCCGATAAAATTACTGACTATATGAATAGTTTAGCCCAGACGATTAAAAAGCGCCAACCTACAGCGATTATTTCCCTATCTCCTAATCCCTACACTTTCTCCCTAGAATCCTATCTTTTAGATTGGCAAAAATGGCAAGAAAAAAACTTGATTGATGAGTTAATAATACAAGTGTATCGAACTGATATGAACGCCTTTGACTGGGAATTATCCCAACCAGAATTACAGCAAGCTAGAGAATCTATCCCCGTGGCTATTGGGATTTTATCTGGTTTAAAAGGTCGTCCGATTCCGATGGTTAATATTACTCAACAAGTGGAAAAATCGAGACAACAAAATTTTGGCGTTTCTTTCTTTTTCTACGAAACTTTATGGAATATGAGTAATGAATCTCCTTCCTATCGACGCAGGATTTTTCGGGAAATACTCCAGTCTGCTAATCCTAGCTAAAACTGCCGAAAATTGCTGACTTTAAGCAAAGTTATCGCCCTAAACCGGCTATAGTTTCTTAAGTTTATCTTTAAATTAAGAAAAAGCAGCAGGGAGAAGCTAAATTCGCTAGAATGAAAAAAGACTCTCCCTTATCACTTTATCCATGCTGATCAGACATAACCGAAGCTCGATCGCTAAACCTATTTTACTGTTTCTCGGCTGCCTTGTGATCGGGGAGTTGGGGGTGTTAGTGATGGCCAATAGCCTCTGGTTTACCGAGATGGGTTATTTAAACACTTTCCTGAAACAATTATCTTGGCAACTAGGATTAGGTTGGGGAAGTGCGATTCTTTCTCTACTCTTTATTTTTACTAATTTACGTTTAGCCCAGCGTTTTCGTTGGCAAAAACCCAAAGAAGATAGTTATCCTCTTAGTCCTCAATCTCCTAGTATTAATTTACTCGGTCTTTTGATTATCACAACGGGAATTGGAGCTTGGATTGGGTCAATGTTATTGTATTACAGTAAACTAGCCCTCAGTCTCTGGACACCAGATTTTAATCTCCCTAATCTTAGTTCTTCCCTAAGTTCTCCTCTGGAAATAGTTTGGATTAGGCAAGTATTAACCGATATTTCCAGCAATCTTTGGCAAGGGGTAATCATCGCTCTTTTAGTCTTGGGATTATTAATTAAAACCGAGTATTTTTTGCGAATAATATCTATAGTATTCACTGTCATGCTATCTTTTATTATTGCTGGGCAGTGGGCGAATTTTTTAAAATATTTTTATGGTGTTCCTTTCAATATTAACGATCCTCAATACGGGAATGATTTAGGTTTTTACATCTTTCAATTACCCCTGTGGCAGTTACTAGAATTATGGCTCACTGGTGTGGGAATATATACTCTTTTTGCTGTTATTTTAACCTATCTTTTTTCGGGTGATAGTCTTTCTCTGGGAACTTTTCCGGGGTTTTCTCGTCTGCAACTGCGTCATTTATACGCCCTGTGGAGTGGGTTAATGGGGCTGCTAGTATTACACCATATTATTCAGCGTTACCTGCTACTTTATTCTCCGGAAGGAGTAGTTTATGGTGCAGGTTATATCGATGTTCATGTTGGTCAATTTATTGAAATTATTCTGGGAATTATTGCAGGAATAACCTCTATATGGTTAGGAGAAAAAGCATTATTTGGTAAAAAAGACCGTCGCAAGTTATACAAAACTGCCAAGAAAAAGTTGGTATTTTCCCCCTACTTAGTTCCTGTATTTCTCTATTTAATTGTTTGGATAAGTGGCGCAATTATCAGTGGAGGATTACAAAGAACTGTCGTACAACCGAATGAATTAGTGAGAGAAAGACCCTATATCGAAAGAAGTATTCAATCCACAAGAGCGGCTTTTTACTTAGATAGAATTGATGCCCAAGTTTTCGATCCACAGGCCGAATTAAATGCCGAAGTTTTAGAGAGAAATCATCTAACTATCGATAATATTCGTCTTTGGGACACCAAACCACTGCTAGAAACTAACCGACAATTACAGCAATTTCGCTTATATTATAAATTCCCCGATGCCGATATTGATCGCTATCGGGTACGAGTAGGATTGCCTGAAAAAATCGAGGAACGTCAAATATCTGAAAAACAACAGACAATTATTGCCGCTAGAGAATTAGATTATAGTGCGGTTCCCACTTCTGCTAACACTTGGGTGAATAAACATCTAGTTTATACCCATGGTTATGGGTTCACTCTTTCCCCGGTTAATTTAGTTGCTGCCGGGGGTTTACCCTACTATTTTGTCAAAGATATCGGCACAAATAAAGACGAAGGAGCCCTACAAACCTCTAGCGAATTAATTGATTATAGTATTCCCATTGGTAAACCCCGCATTTACTACGGGGAATTAACTAATAATTATGTGATGACTCCCACCACCGTAGAAGAATTGGATTTTCCTAGCGGGGATGGAAATGTCTATAATACCTACGATGGTAAGGGAGGAATCCTAGTGGGGACGGGGTGGAGACGTTGGCTATTTGCCCTTTATCTGCGGGATTGGCAAATGTTATTTAGCCAAGATTTTACTCCCGAAACTCGCCTATTAATGCGTCGTGATATCCAAAATCGCGTGCAAACTATTGCCCCTTTTTTAAATTATGATCGCAACCCCTATTTAGTAGCGGCAGATGTGGGCGATAGTAGTAGTAAATTACATTGGATTATTGATGCTTATACTATCAGCGATCGCTATCCCTATTCTGACCCGGGTAAGGATAAATTTAACTATATTCGCAATTCGGTCAAAGTGGTAGTGGATGCCTATCATGGAACAGTGAATTTCTATGTTGCCGATGAAAATGATCCAATTATTCAGACGTGGAATAAAATCTTTCCTCATCTCTTTAAATCTTTAGCGGAAATGCCGAAAACTCTCCGCAGTCATATCCGTTATCCCGAAGATTTATTTAGCACCCAAGCAGAAAGATTATTAACCTATCACATGACCGATCCACAGGTATTTTATAATCGGGAGGATCAATGGGAAATTCCCCTAGAAATTTACGGCACGGAACCCCAGGCTGTATCACCCTATTATTTAATCATGAAACTGCCCGATGCCGACAAAGAAGAATTTATTCTCCTCCATCCCTATACTCCCTCTAGTCGGCAAAATTTAATCGCTTGGTTAGCGGCGCGTTCAGACGATAGAGAGTATGGTAAGTTATTGCTCTATCAATTTCCTAAACAAAGGTTAGTGTACGGGCCGAATCAAATTGAGGCTTTAATTAACCAAGATCCAGATATTTCTCAACAGATTTCTCTTTGGAATCGGGACGGTTCTAAAGTTTTGCAAGGACACCTATTAATTATTCCCATTGAACAATCGCTGCTTTATGTAGAACCTTTGTATCTAGTGGCAGACCAAAATAGTGTCCCAACAATCGCTAGAGTAACAGTTGCTTATCAAAATAAAATTGTCATGGAACCAACCTTGAAGGAAGCTTTAGAAAAGTTATTCTCAGGCCATCAGAGTTAAATTGCCGCTAATTGCCCACAAATTAGCAAAAAGCTGATGCTGCTTCCAGAACGATCCTCAATATCCCCGAATTTGCCCAGAAAATTGCCTGCTCTGGTTAATCAACCAATTTTCAAATCCAGTATCATCAAAGGATTGAGTTATGCTTTTAATTAGAAAAGTGGGCAATTAATTCTGTGCGAGATAAATTAATTATTAAAGGGGTAAACTCCTCCACTGGTAATAATAAAATGCGCTCGATGATTACGGACAAATCTGGGTCTAAATTACCAAAACGAGCTTTCAATAAATTTTCTACCACCAGACGTTCTCCCTGTTGAAGACCCTGTTGAAGACCCTGTTGAAGACCCTGTTGAAGACCCTGTTGAAGACCCTGTTGAAGACCCTGTTGAAGACCCTGTTGACGGCCAGCATCCAGTTCTTCCTGAAGACGGGAAGTGTATAAAGGTGATAATCTCATAATTAACTCTCTGTCCTCCTGTTCAAGCTCTTGATCGTTAGTTAAAGAAGTTCTCAAGTTTAATAATAATTCTAGAGCATTTACCCGAAAAGGATGATCCTCTGGTAACGATTCTAGCTCATCGATCGCCCTTGCTTGTACTTTTCCCCGGCCTAAAATTCTTAACCAGAGAGTTGCTTCTGTTGGGGGTAATTGATGGATAACGGTGATTGCCGTGCGTAAAGAGGGAGCCAAAAAATAGATACCTTCCCCCCAATTCTCCTCATCTAATTTAGCTCCGAATCCTCCTAACAGTTGCGAGGAAGCACTGGGAGTCAAAATCCAGAGACGGGGGATTTCCCCATCGTTAAGATTCGTTTTCTGACGATTTGCTTGACGATTAATTTCCCCTTCCACTTCCAATAGTTTTAACAGACAAGTTCTAATTTCTGTAGCGGTGACAGGATTGCGAAAGGGTTCAAATAAACAGGGATTAATCGCCATTTTTCCCAGTAATCCTAGCAGTTCTCTCGGATTATTATCGAGCATCTGGGGTGAAAACCAGACATCGATTTCTCGTACTTCTCCTCGTACAACCCGTGCCGATTTTACTTCTCCCAGAGAAGATAATAATTCTTCGAGATAATCTTTAGCAAACTGGTCATGAATAAATCTAGTCATAGGTTTATCTAAGATGATTTAATAACTTATCTCGTAATTGCTTAATCCGATCACGATATTTAGCCGCTGACTCGAATTCTAGATTTTTCGCCGCTTCTTTCATTTGCGCTTCTAGTTGTTGAATTAACTCGGGAATTTGTTCTAAAGAAAGTTCTTCTATATTCTCACAAACCTGCTCTAATTGTTGGGAATTTAGACGACGAGAAATATCCAGAAAAGCCAAAATTGAATTACTCGACCTTTTAACAATCGGTTGCGGAATAATCCCATGTTTTTGGTTATATTCCTGTTGAATAGCGCGCCGTCTCTTAGTTTCTTTGATCGCATTAATCATACTATCAGTGAGATTATCTCCGTAAAGAATTGCCTGACCGCGAATATGACGAGCGGCCCGGCCGATAGTTTGAATTAAAGAGCGGGTAGCCCTTAAAAATCCTTCCTTATCTGCGTCTAAAATCGCCACTAAAGACACTTCCGGCAGGTCTAACCCCTCGCGAAGCAAATTCACCCCGATCAGCACGTCAAAGACCCCTTCTCGCAGGTCTTGAATAATTTCAATCCGTTGAATTGATTGAATTTCCGAATGTAGATATCTAACTTTAATTCCCCTTTCTTGTAAGTATTCGGTTAAATCTTCCGCCATGCGTTTAGTTAAAGTGGTAATCAAAACCCGTTCATTTAACCGCACTCGCTCCTTAATTTCCCCTAATAAATCATCCACTTGTCCCTCGGTTGGTCGCACAAAAATCTCTGGGTCTAAAACTCCCGTCGGTCGGATAATTTGCTCAACAATGCGATTTTCTGACTGTTCTAATTCCCAATCTCCTGGAGTAGCCGAAACAAAAATACATTGATTAACTTTCTGCCAAAATTCTTCCGACTTCAAAGGACGATTATCCGCAGCACTGGGTAAACGAAACCCGTGATCGATCAAAACTTTTTTTCGTGATTGATCGCCATTATACATCCCACGAATTTGCGGCACACTGACATGAGACTCATCGATAACTAATAACCAATCTTGAGGAAAATAATCCACCAAACATTCCGGCGGTTCCCCCGCTAACCTACCCGCTAAATGCCGCGAATAATTTTCCACGCCATTACAATAACCCACTTCCTGCAACATTTCTAAATCATAACGAGTCCGCTGATCCAAACGTTGCGCTTCCAGTAATTTGCCCGCTTTTTCTAACTCCAATAAACGGTTATCTAACTCGGTTTTAATATCCCGACAGGCCACCTCTAAACGTTCCTCCGGGGTAACAAAGTGACGGGCCGGATAAATACTAATTCGCTCTAATTTTTGCAAAACTTCCCCCGTCAGGGGATCGAGATAACGAATACTTTCAATCTCATCGCCAAAAAAATCAATTTTAATCACCCGATCCTCGTAAGCGGGAACAATTTCCAAAATATCGCCCTTCAGACGAAAACGACCGCGAGTTAACTCTAAATCATTGCGATTGTACTGCACTGACACCAAGGCCCGTAATAATTGCCTTTGGTCGAACTCTTGACCAACTGTTAAGGAAATCGCCGCTTTCAGGTATTCCGCGGGCATTCCCAAACCATAAATACAACTAATGGAAGCGACTACGATCACATCCCTGCGTTCAAACAGCGAGCGCGTGGCTGAATGGCGCAGCATATCGATCTCATCATTAATTGAAGAACTCTTTTCGATGTAGGTATCGCTGACGGGAATATAAGCCTCCGGTTGATAATAGTCGTAATAGCTGATAAAGTATTCCACGGCGTTATTGGGGAAAAATTGCCGCAATTCGTTGCATAATTGGGCCGCCAGGGTCTTATTATGGGCCAGGACAAGGGTAGGCCTGCCGATTTTCTCGATCACAGCGGCAATGGTGAAGGTTTTGCCGGTGCCAGTTGCCCCCAAGAGGGTTTGGAAACGATGCTGGTTTTGCAGGGAATCTACTAATTTATCGATCGCTGCCGGTTGATCCCCGGTGGGTTGAAAGGGTGCTTGTAGTTGAAAAGCGGTCATTAGCGGCTAGGTGTAGAGAACAGGCAAAATAAATTATCAATCAAATTACCAACACTGATAGGGTTTTGGGAAAGAAAGATGTATCTTAATATTAGAGAGGATTTTAAAAAAAGATTAAAAGTCTTCGAGAATACCCTAAACTTAAATCTTATCGTTTCCCCGAAGCTATTAACGGAAAGGAGTATCAGGTTATGACGGTGGAAAATCTAGAAACGAACGGGACTCAAACCCCAGCAACCACAGAAGAAAAGACCAGCACACGCGGTAAAGCTAGTACAGCTAAAACCGCCAAGGATAAAGAAGTGGTCGCCCTTTCGGTGAAAAACAACGCTGAATCGGCTTCCAAAGCCTTAAAATTCTATCAACCTGAACATCGCTTACCCGAAAATCGTCCTGTTGGTACTAGCCATCTTCACTTCACGGAAGATGAAATGTTACCAGGGGGCCGTCCCGTGGAAGTTAGCCACCTGAAAGTGGTTAGTACCTATTCTTCCGTCGGTGGATTGCGTCCTGTCGGCTCTAGTGGTATGGAAGTCAGTAGCACTCTAGCGATTTCTGGCAATCGTCCGATCGCTCTCAGTCATCTGCACATTAGCGAAACTTATACAGTCATGGGTAATCGTCCCGTTGCTTCCAATGAAATCGATGATCCCGAAACTTTAATGGGATTTTTGGATTAATTGTTTTGTTGATCAAGACGGATTTTTTCCCTGTCCCGGACGGGGAATTTATTTTTTCTAGCCCACCGTTTTTAATCCCGATGCTGTTTAAGCAAAAATTTTTCTTAATTGTCTCGTTTCTAATAGTGGTTTTTTGCGGTTTCGGATTATTAAATTTTACCTACGATGCTTCAGTTTTAGCGCAAGGGGAATATTATCAGATTCGATCGCTTCATAGTCGCGATGGTATCGGTAAATTTTATCTAGGACGGGAAATCGCTAAAGTCATGGGACACCAAGAAATGTTATGGTTAGAACGTCCTAGTCGCCGTTTCACGGAAAAACCCGATGATCTGATCACCGCACTACATTTAAAACCCACAGACCTAGTGGCAGATATCGGCGCGGGGACAGGTTATTTGAGTTTTCCTATGGCGAATTTAGTAGAACAAGTTTTCGCTGTCGATGTGCAACCGGAAATGTTAGGGGCAATTGATTTTTTAGCCGAGGAAAATCAAGTGAAGAATGTCACCACAATTCTCGCCACAGAAACCGATCCCAAATTGCCTATAAATGCGATCAATTTAGCTTTAATGGTCGATGCTTATCACGAGTTTTCCTCTCCCCGCGAGATGATGGAGAATCTGGTCAAATCCTTAAAACCCGATGGTAGGGTGGTATTAGTAGAATACCGTCGAGAAAATCCCCTGATTCCCATCAAAGCCCTTCATAAAATGACCCGCAGACAGGTAGAAAAAGAAATGGCCGCTGTTGGTTTAGTGCCAGAAGAAATCATCGAGACTTTGCCCCAACAACATTTAATTATTTTTCAGAAAACAAATTCAAATTAGCAAGTTAACCCAAGCTAATCCACGGGACTGTCCTTCTGGATTAATACCTCACCAGCGATTAAACGTTGGGCTGCCGACAGTAACACCTCCTCAATATAGGGCTTGACAAAATAACCTTTTGCCCCTTTAGCGGCGGCGAGATGCTGCATTTTTTGGGATCCTCGCGAGGTAATCATCGCTACTGGTATCCCCTGAAGTTGTTCATCCTCTTGCAGACGAGAGAGCAATTCTAACCCATTCAGGCGAGGCATTTCCAGATCGCAGAGAATCAGATCACAAGCTAATCCAGCCCGTAATTTTTCCCATGCTTCTAAACCGTCTCGGGCCTTTTCAATGCGATAACCAGCTTTAACCAAAGAAATCGCTAACATTTCCCGCGCCGTTACCGAATCATCGACAATCAAGACCCGAGGAGTCGATTGTGCAAAGAAATTAGCGGGATTACTGTCAATCATCGTTGTATCCGTGGATAAAGACCGATTAGAAGTCGCTTTAATACTATTAGCTAGTAACACTTCCCCCGCAATCATTCTTTCAGCCGCCGAGAGTAAATCTCTTTCCGTGTAGGGCTTGGTAAAATAACCACTAGCTCCTAATGTCGCCGCCACCTGACGATGACGTTCCGCTCCTCGGGAAGTCAATAAAGCCACGGGAATCGACGCTAATCGGGGGTCTTTTCGCAAATTATAGAGTAATTCTAGGCCATTCATGCGGGGCATCTCGATATCGCAGAAAACGATATCACAGGGCAAACCGCTGCGTAATTTTTCCCAAGCTTCTTGACCATCCCGGGCCTGTTCCACACGATAACCGGCTTTACTAAAGCTTAAAGAGAGCAATTCCAGGACAGTAATCGAATCATCGACAATCAGAACCATAGCCTCCGATTTTTGGCTAGTTTCCACCGCTACGGGAGGGACAGGTTGGCGCCAAAGACCACCGTTATCGGTACGCAGACGACCCCTGGCGATGTCAATTAACTCTAACACATCGCCGATCGGCATCACCGTACCATCCCCCAAAACCGTCGCCCCAGCAATCCCAGCCGTTTTCGGAATCGGTCCTTCGATCTGTTTGATGACGATTTCCAGTTCACCGATCACTTGATCCACCTGTACTGCGAGGAGATTATTACCACCGCGCAGGATCACGATCGAAAAAGAGTCTTCCTCCTGTTTGCCAGTATAAAAACTACCGCGACTTAGTTGCCGATTGTAGGAAAGCAATTCGCTCAAGGGTTGGAAGGGTAGTAAAGTATTTTGCCAGAAAACGCAGCGCCGTCCCTCCCGATCGATTTGCATCTCGCTGGCCCGGAAATCCTTCATATCTTCCACTCCGTCCATAGAGAAACCGATGCGCGCATGATTACTAACACAACAGAGGGCCTTACAGATAGTCAGGGTTAGGGGTAAACGGAGCGTAAAAGTGCTTCCTTTGCCCAGTACCGAGTCAATAGTAACGGTCCCGCGCACATCGATTAAACTGGTCCGCACCACATCTAAACCCACCCCACGACCGGAAAAATCATCGGCCTGATCTTTGGTACTAAAACCGGGGTGAAAGAGGAGTTCATAGACTTCTTGGGGACTGAGGTGTTCAGCTTCCTGAGCGCCGATCAGGCCTTTTTTGATCGCCTTGCCTTTCACCTGATCAGCATCAATACCGGCCCCATCATCACTAACGGTGATCACGGTTTGATTACCCTGTAGGAATGCCCCCACAGAGATGGTACCGAGGGCGGGTTTCCCTTTGGCCAGGCGTTCTTGGGGTGATTCAATGCCGTGGGTGATCGCATTGTTGACCAAATGGGTCATGGGACTATTGAGATGTTCGAGGATCATCTTATCGATGAGAACATCACCCCCTTCCACTTTTAATTTGGCTTGTTTATCGAGTTTCAGGGAAATATCCCGAATTGCCCGGGGTAGGCGATCGGCAGTTTGACTAAAGGGAACCATGCGCGATTTGGTCATCCCTTCCTGTAGTTGAGTGGTGGCCTGTCGCAGACTGTGCGTCACCTGATCGGTTTCATCGACGACAAATTGAAGATCAGAGGCCGATTCTCGCACTCGTACGATCAATTCGATCATCTCTTGGGATAATAAATGGAAATCGGTAAAACGGTCGATCTCTAGGGCATCTAGTTGACCGTCCATGGCCGAATCCCCCTGATTTTCTCCCTGAACTCTACCGTAACCGATGGCACCACCGTAATTGCGACTAGCCAGTAAAGCCCCTTCTAGGAGGCTTCTTTCATAGAGATCCTGCATCCGAATGCCCACATCCCCCAGATGTTGGACGCAGGTTAGCAAATTATCTAAAAAGAGACGCAGGCGATCCTGTTCCTCTTCCAGGCGATTGCGTTTAACCACCAGTTCCCCGATCAGATTGCTGAGGTTATCCAATTGTTTGATCGGCACCCGCATCGTCTGTTCAAAAGCTTTACTGACAAGGGGACGCAGGTTTTTTGACCCGACTGGTGAACTGACACTGGCCGCCGGATTTGCTGCCATCACCTGATTGGTTTCTTCGAGGAGTTTTTCTAAATCCTTGAATTCATCCTCTAGGAGGCTTTCTGGGGCAATTTCCAGTGATTCTAACCCTGTCAGAGGTTCCACCGCCGCCACCGGGTCCACTGCTGGGGATTCCCAGAGAAGGACCTCTAGGGATTCAAAGATGTCTGGTAGTGGCGGTTGCGCCGGTGGCGTGGGTTTTTCCAGAAAAGCTTCTAAGTCTTCGAGGCTGTCGTAAAAATTAGGGTGGCTGATGGCTATAATTGCTTCTGAGTCTGGAACTGCTGCATCTTCTAGCAGCAGAGATGCGAGATCATCCCCATCTTCTAGTTCCGCCTTGGCAGCCGGCTCACGGGTAGAATAAAGATTATTAGTCGGGGCATCTTTCCAATTGATGCTATCGCCAAACAGTTCCTCTAATTCCCTTTCCGAGGTCAAGGAAGACGGGGTTTGGCTAAGAGAGTCCCCAGATCTGGCTGCTGGAGAGGGACTCTGCTCCAATAAAAAGCTGAGTTCGTCTAGAGCCTCATTACCGTCGGCGTCTTTGTCTTCTAAACTCTCTAACAACTGTTCGCTATCTTCGTTAAAGAGATGATCCGAGTCGGGTTTCATCATGATTTGCTTCCTGCCAAGTCTTCCTTTTTGGTTAACCAATACGGTCTCTCTAGCTTCAGATTACCCAGAATTTTACTCGATAACTCTATCCTTTAGCAATTTTTTTATGGCTAATCAAACTCTTGGACTCGATCAACAATTTTACTCCTATTATCAATCTATCTGTCTGCGAGAATCTCCGATTTTAGCTCAATTACGTCAAGAAACTGCCTCTCAACCCCTGGCGGTCATGCAGATTGCCCCCGAACAAGGTCAGTTTATGGCTTTTTTGGTACAGGTGATCGGGGCGAAAAAAGCCCTAGAAATAGGGGTTTTTACTGGTTATAGTTCTCTAGTGGTGGCCTTAGCTTTACCCCCAGAAGGCAAGCTCATCGCCTGTGATCTGAGCGAAGAATATACCAGTATAGCCCGTCGTTATTGGCAGCAGGCCGGTGTCGCTGATAAAATCGATTTAAGAATTGCCCCGGCCCTGGAGACTTTAGATCAATTAATCGCCGGGGGAGAAAGTAATAGTTTTGATTTTGTCTTTATCGATGCCGATAAAAGTAATTATGATCCCTACTACGAACGGGCGTTACAATTGGTCAGAAGCGGCGGAATTATCGCCATCGATAATGTTTTTTGGTCGGGACGAGTAGCGGCGGCCGATAGCACCGATAATCGCACCAAAATTATCCGTTCACTTAATGCCAAAATTCAGCAGGATGAACGGGTAAATATCAGTATTATTCCTATTGGTGATGGGTTGACCCTGGCAATGAAAAAGTGAAGAAGTGGGGGAGAGTGGAAAAGCTTTTGCTCTTAACAATCAGGGTCGATTTTTGTGGTCTAAATTTAGTTAAGTAGTCGCCAACCACCCAGGACAACGCTCTATCTCTTAAGACAGTTGACCAAAAATTATGGCTGAGAAGGACAGCACTAAATTATCAGTTCAACGGAGAGGGTGGGATTTGAACCCACGTTAGGTGTTACCCTAAAGCAGATTTCGAGTCTGCCGCATTCAACCACTCTGCCACCTCTCCACAGGGTTTGAGTCTGGATTATCATTTTAACAGATTACTTGTCCTCGGATTGATTTTTTTTGATCGACCTCTTGCATAATTGATTTTTGAGGGTTTAAAAACGTCAAAAATAAGGATTAAGTCGCATAAAATATCTAAATAGACCATTTAATTGATTATTATTCATTCTTAATTCTCCTGACGCCCGACTACTGACCACTGACTCCTCACCAACCACGACAATTTTTGATTTTTACAAGAGGTCTGATGAATCAAGCTCCTTTTCTTCCAGTTAACCATCCCCGGCCTAACTTTCTCCACCGGTTAGGGAGTCTCTGGAAATTTTCCCGTCCCCATACGATTATCGGCACTTCTTTAAGTGTTTTAAGTCTGTATTTAATTGCTTTGGGCAATATTAGCGATTTTTTTAGCCATTGGCCGGTTTTATTGCTCACTTGGGTCGCTTGTCTTGCTGGTAATGTCTATATCGTCGGTTTAAATCAGTTGGAAGACATCGACATCGATAAAATCAATAAACCCCAGCTTCCCCTAGCCAAGGGCGAATTTTCTCGGTTGACAGGCGGGTTAATCGTGGGTTTTAGCGGTATTTTAGCAATCATACTGGCTTTTATCGGTGGTTTTTGGCTGTTAATCACCGTGGGGATTAGTTTACTCATCGGTACTGCCTATTCTTTGCCACCAGTGCGTTTAAAACGCTTTCCCCTCTGGGCAGCCCTCTGTATTTTTACCGTCCGGGGTGTCATCGTTAATTTAGGTCTTTTTCTGCACTACAACACAGTTATTAATCAAAATCAGTCTATCTATCCCTCGATTTGGGTTTTAACAGCTTTTGTTCTCGTTTTCACTGTTGCGATCGCTATTTTCAAGGATGTTCCTGACCTAGAAGGCGATCGCATTTACCAAATTACCACTTTTACCCTGCTGCTCGGCTCAGAAAAAATCTTAACAATTTCCCTCTTGACAATTTCTCTATGTTATGCAGGTATGATTGTCGTCGGTCTCTTGGGAATAACGGGAATTAATTCTCCTCTGGCCATTGTCGCCCATCTGCTCCTACTTCTTCTTCTTTGGTGGCGTAGTCGCGGAGTAAATTTAGAAGATAAAAGCGAAATCAGCCGATTCTACCAATTTATTTGGAAATTATTCTTCCTGGAATACCTGATATTTCCCCTTGCTTGTTTAATATAAAAATATCTCCTTTTTTAGCGGCCATTCCCTCACTTTTGCTAGGTGGCACAAGCGCACCTAGTCAAGAAACCATCTCCGAATTCCACCAGGGAATAAGTTGGAGGCACTCCGAGGAGATAGGAAGGGGCAGTACAGCATCCGAATCAACGACCAGTACCGCATCTGTTTCGTTTGGACAGAAAGCGGACCTTCTCAAGTAGAGATAGTGGACTACCATTGAGGTGAAAGATGATCCGAGTACCAACCCATCGCGCCCCCAGCCATCCAGGAGAAGTTCTCCTTGATGATTTTCTGGAACCGATGAACCTGACACAGCGAGAGCTGGCTTTAAGACTTCACGTTCCTTACCAGCGAGTCAACGAGCTAGTCAATGCCCGACGAGGCATTACCCCCAGCACGGCACTCCGTCTGGCAAAGTTCTTCGGCAACTCACCCGATTTCTGGCTGAATCTGCAATTGCGGTGGGATATTTATCAGGTAAAAAAGAAGGAGGACGGGGAAATAGAGAAAATATCTCCTCTAAAGTGTTGTAAAATGACAAATTTTAGTGAATTATAATACAAACATTCAAGAAATCTACGAATATGCCCGACGAAAATATGGAGAACCAAGAAGCTCAAATGACAATGCCATTTGTTAGAGCTACTGACATTGCTGAATATATTCGTTATCAATCATGCGATCGCCGTTTCAAGTTAAAGTACAAAAATTATGAACTTGCCAAAAAAGATATTCCTTTTTCTGAGTTGATTTTTTCAACCTCTTTAGACCCAGTTTTAGAAGTAGAAGGTCGAAAAAGAGAGGATGAATGGGAGAAATCACTTAAAAAACAAGGATTAGTAGATTTAACCCAAATAGAGCAGAATTCTGAGGAAGACAAATCAACTAATTGGAATGACTTTGTTGAAAAGTTAACAAATTTGTCAGTCGGAGAAGAAGCTTATGGACGGGAAATTGGTATCCATGGAAAACTGGGAGAATTTGAGATTAGGGGGCAAATTGATTTTGTAATTGTTTTTTGGGAAAATGAACAACCTAAACTGCGATTAGTTGAGTGTAAAGCGTCTCGAAAAGATAGAACTTATCATCAAATTCAGGTTGCTTTATATCGAATGCTTGTATGTCAACTGATAAACGATAATCCAACTGACAGGGGGACAAGCAAGCTGAAAAGCTTATGTAGCATAAAATACAGACACAGACTCCCAAAAAAGATAGGTCATATTTACCATATATGACCTAAATAACGAAAATGATAAGTGAACTATACCAGAAAGTGTTAGAAAATGAACTGGGACGAGCCAGATATCTACTGTTGTTAATGATAGTTGGAACCTGGCAAATACTAAAGCAAGCTAAGTTAGAGATATTAGCAGAAGCACTGCCAATACCGATCCTGTTTGAGAGTCGGAGAAAAAAACTAAAAAGATTTTTAAAGCTGGAAATTCTGAATATTGAAAAAATCTGGTTTCTCTGCTTAAAAGAGATGTTAAAACAGCAGGAGAGATTCACAATAAAAG
>NZ_JADEXI010000915.1:0-1218 GCF_015207185.1 Microcystis sp. LEGE 08355
GTGGTATCTGTAGGCGATCGCTAGTGGTGACAAGGACTACCTGACGGGTGAGACGATGACTAAATTTACCATTGTTAAGATGGGGATTTTCGCTACTAGGGGAAGCAAGAGGACGAATGGCGAGGGTGGCATCGCTACGGGCCTCCATCAGGGCGGATTGGGGCAGAAGAGCGATAATATTACCCTGACGCACCACACCGCGAAAAGCATCGAGGGTGTTTAATTCCATGACGGTTTTCAGGTGGGCATCCTGACGGGAAAACCATTCTTGTACTAATCTTTGCATTCCGTAGCCGTCTTTGAAAACCACTTGCGGATAGGGGATTAATTCTGACCATGGCACTTCTTTGTATTGGGCGAGGGGATGATTAGCGGCCATGAGAATTTCGATCGCTTCTTGGTATAATACCTCGACCACCATCTCCGGGCTAGAGGTGAGAAAACGATTATTCATTACCAACGCCACATCTACTAAACCATCCCGCAGCACTTTTAACGCGCGATCGCTGCCTAGGGCTGTAACTCTTAACTGAACTTCCGGGTATTCAGCACAGAATTTCGGCAAAATCGGCGGTAAATAGTGGGCGCACACCGAATGAATCGCCGCCACGCACAATTCTGGCTGTTTTCCCGCCTGTAGGTCAGTGATTTCCTCGTGAACATTCGTCCATTCTTGACAAATCCGTTTCGCCCGGGGCAGTAATTTCTCCCCGGCAATGGTTAACTTCGCTTGGGCGGTACGATGGAAAAGAGGTAAGCCCAAATCGGTTTCTAGGGATTGAATCTGGCGGCTGATAGTCGATTGGGTGACTCCACACTGGCGCGCCGCTTGACCGAAATTGCCCGTATCGGCTACGGCTAAAAAGGCTTGCAATTGCTCGATCCGCATTCTTTCTGGTTTTAATTACATTCCGTCATGACCTTATGACAATAACGAATTTTATTGGGACTTTTGGTAGAAATTGCTACCGTTTTCCCAGTTATCAGTTATTTTAGGGGTCAGCCTTGAACTACTTCTCGCTCACAATTGGGCTGTTGAACTGTCTTTTTTCTGGCAGATTCAACAATCCTCATTTCATCAGAATATTTTCTACCTTGCTAGGGATTCCTAGTAATGTAATCTGGGATAAAGTTAAGTAGGTAGGTGTTAAAAGTTGTCAGATACCCCCCTTATCAAGGGGGGATCCCCCCGCCTATCGGCACCCCCCTTATTAAGGG
>NZ_JADEXI010000916.1:0-1211 GCF_015207185.1 Microcystis sp. LEGE 08355
CCCCCAACCGACGTCGGGGGGGGCAAGGGGGGGTCAAACGGTTTAATCTTTTTTCCGCTTGGCGATAGTATTGCGGTATTTCTACCGTTTCCCCATCACTATTAGCGTAGAAAACTTTTAAGCCTACATCCAATCCCACACATCTTTTAGTCGGTTCTAAGGGTTTTGCCTATTCCCGAATATCAACGCTAAGGCAGAATTGGACATAGTAACCGTCTGCTCGTTTAACAATCCTAACTCGTTTAATTTGGTCTATAGGGTAAAAGTTTAAGTCTCTAGTTCCTTTCAGTTTAACCGTGCCAAGATTTTTCTTATCTGTGAAAGTATTTTTTTCTATCCTCCGATAGTTGACCGCCACAGTTTTTATATTCCACAGAACGATTATTTTTCTGAAACTTGGGATAACCTTTTTTACCTTTTATTTTTTTCTGACAATTGTCATAGAAACGGGCAATAGCTGACCAGTCCCGTTCTGCCGATACTTGTCTAGCCGTAGAATTTAGAGTATCGACAAACTTGAACTGTTGGGCGAGAACTGCACAATATTTATTGAGAGAATATTTATCGATTTTGTCTTCTCTCTTGGCATCCATCTAAAGCCTTAATGCTTTGTTTCTGATGAATTGTACTGTACGAATAGCTTCATCTATGGCAGAAGACCGACTTGGTTTGACCACTGCTTTCATTTCTAAGATAATCATTGTTTATCGACCTCAAACAACTTATTTTAAGTTAACCTATACAGCATTGTCAAGATTTTAGTCGTGCTTCCCTCTTTTATACTGGTCGGGGTTTCACCCCGTCGCGCTAAGCACTTCCGGTCTTCACCCCGACATTTGAGATAAAAAACTTAACTTTTGCAAGTATTGCTGATTTTTGCTGGTTTTTGGAACCTTTTCGCCGGTAATGATGACAAGGTGAAAGGAGCTTCTAGAGAACAGATTATCCCAAAATAACAAAATCGAGATTATCATCTAAGTTGGTATAGATTTTGACATCCTCGCCGCCCTAAAACGGGCGGCGATTCCCAAACCTCACGATTTAGGCTTCGGCCGTGAGCTCAGCCGAACGGTTTCTGCTTGGGTCCCGAAGGATTTTTCGCACCTGCCTTAACAGATTTACTCTGTTCTGGTCTTATGGTCGCGACCCGGACTGACACCGCAAGCCCTGCGGCCAAAATATTTTTACTGGCGTTAATATCTCGGTCATGG
>NZ_JADEXI010000917.1:0-1210 GCF_015207185.1 Microcystis sp. LEGE 08355
CACCCCACCTGACCCCCACGAAAAACTTTTTGCCGCAAACCCTACTTGAACAATCCGAGTCTCCCCAAAAGGAAAACTTCGTACCTCACCATTAAGATAACTGCTGTATTCAGTTTTCTTACCCGGTGTCCGTCAACCAGAAGGAATGCCGATAGCTGGTCAAAACCACTAAGATAGGGCGGAGAGAGTAACTAAAGACCATTTTTTTGGTAAGATCAAAGCTAAACTAACCATCACGCCCTCTTGAGGGAATATTTATTTATGAGCGATATAGGGTTTATTTTGACTATAATCAACAATTTCCTACAAATTTACTCGGTAATCCTAATTGTTAGGGTTTTACTGACTTGGTTCCAAAATGCCGGTTGGGCCTATCAGATTATGTCTTTTCTCAGTCCGATTACCGATCCCTATTTAAACCTCTTTCGCTCGATTATCCCACCCCTAGGCGGGATGGACTTGTCCCCGATTCTCGCGTTCCTGCTGCTCAACGTCGTTCAGAGTGTCGTAGCCACAGGGGCCAGCAGTCTGGTCAGCAGCAGTTTCTAAATCCGGGGATCAACACTACTGGTAAAACCAGAAGCTTTGAATTTTTCCAGTCGCAAGGGGGTTGGTTGATTGGTAGAAACAGAAATTCTGATCTCGAAATCACTAATCCCCGGCGGCACTTCTGGAATTGCCCCGACTCGGCTACGATTTTGTAAAGCTGGTTCCCCGTTAGCATCGTAAATCCGACCAAAAACATCGGCATCATAGACGGTTTTTCCAGAATTATTTTTAGCTTTGCCGGTGATTAAAAAACAATTAGCCGGAAAACTGGTTCCCCCACTGGTGACACTCCCCTCGGCTAATTCGGGGGGACAGTCTTTATAAGATACATCTAATAGTTGAATTGGGGTCAAAGCTTGAGCAGTAGGGATGATAAGCCAGCTAGACAGCCAGAAAAGAACAGAAAGGAGCAAAACGGTGAGCGAGCGTGGTGTCATAGAAGAGTGATTTTACGGTATGATTTCCCCAATACTTAGATTATCGTGGATCGTCACCCTTTGAAATCAGCTTTTTTAGGACTCTCATGGGAATGGATTCCCACAGACGCTCCCGATAGTTGCGACGGGTTTACCTGTGAGGTAATAGGTGTAGGGCTAATTCATGAATTAGCCCTACAATAGGCGTTGTCAAATTGAAAGATGCTCCGAATCAGCACCGGAAC
>NZ_JADEXI010000918.1:0-1208 GCF_015207185.1 Microcystis sp. LEGE 08355
GAATAAAGCTGCCTCCTGACTCCTGTCTCCTGACTCCTATCTCCTATCTCCTATCTCCTGACGACCGGCTCCTAACCCTAACAAAGGCCTATTTTAAACACCTCTTGTGCCACTCGATCGCAACTTCCTACTGTTCCTAAACCGGCTGTGGTTTCTGCGTATTCATCTAACATTTTTTGCCGACGTTGCTGATTTAATAATAAATCTAGACATTCCTGCATGATTCTTTCCGGGTTAGCTTCCTCTTGTAGTAGTTCGGGAACAATTTCTCGCATTAAAACTAAATTTACTGGTGAGACAAATGGTACAGAAAGCTTCATAATATTGCGGGCAATCCAAGCAGTAACTGCACTTAAACGGTAAACCACCACCTGCGGCACCTTTAATAAAGCAATTTCGAGATTCACTGTACCAGACTTAGCCACAGCCAGATCGGCTGCGGCAATTGCTTCTAAAGTCTGATCTCGTTCCATAATCACCGCATTTAATCCATATTCCGCCACTAATTCTCGCATTTTTGGTTCGTATAAAGCTAGGGGAACGGGAATTAAAAACTTAATATCGGGTATTTTTTCCTGTAATTTTTGGGCAGCAGCGCACACCGTCGGCACGAGATATTTAAACTCCTGTTGACGGGAAGCAGGTAACAAAGCGATTACCGTTTCTTCGGGTTTTATTGCCCATTTTTGCCGCATTTCTTGCCGATTGGGAGCATTGGCCATACGATCAACTAAAGGATGTCCCACCCAAGTTACTGGTAAACCTTTTGTTTCAAAAAAACGAGCTTCAGCGGGAAAAATTGCCAATAATTTATCAGTGACGGCGATTAATTTTTCCGTATTAAATAACTTTTCTGCTGTGGCCCTGAGTTTAGCTGAGGGGATATTTTCTTCTGACCAAATCCACACCTGTGGGGCAATATAATAAATTATTGGCACCTGGGGAATAATTTTTTTAGCCGATTGACCGATCGCCACATTTGCCCCCACATAATCAATTAAAATAATGATATCAGGGGGATGATCTTTAAAAAACTCTTTTGCTCGTTTTTGTAGTTGTAAGGTTGGCAAAATAAAGGGGATAGATTCAATTAATCCCATAGCAGCCAGTCGAGTGGTTTTACCCAACATTTTTGCCCCAGCTAACTCCATGCGATCGCCACCTAGGGCAAAAATTTCTAACTCAATTGCCTGGGTTTTAGCTAGTTT
>NZ_JADEXI010000919.1:0-1206 GCF_015207185.1 Microcystis sp. LEGE 08355
TACTAGCTAGGGGTAAAAGGCTTTGGGCTCCTTCCAACAGGGCTAATCCTGCCCTTAAAATCGGAACTACGGCGATCGGTACGCTAGGATCGATAAAAGTAGCCGGACATTCCGCTAGAGGGGTTTTAACGCTAGTTTCCAGGGTCGGCAACCATTGCCGCGCCGCTTCGTAGGTTAACCAGCGGCCTAGTTCCGTCATCGCTGTTTTAAACAGTACCGAGGGGGTATTTTGATCGCGTGCGATCGCTAACCAATGCTTAACCAGAGGATGTTCGGGAACATAGACGCGCAGTTGTAAAACCATGAAAACACTAGAACTCGATCGAGGACTAAACTTTATCTTAACAGCTTTTTTCTCCCCACTTCCCACTCCCCACTTCCCGCTTCCCCAACCCCAAAACAGAGGTTAAAATAAAAGCAAGCCAGAAGCTTGCGAGCGGCTTCTGACTTGGCTAATTTTAACGACGACGGGTTCTTTGTCGTCTCCGGGCTACTGCTTTACGCTTTCTCTTTTCTTGAGGGGTTTCAAAAAATTGATGCTTTTTGATATCCGCATAAATTCCCGCTTTCGCTACCTGTCGCTTAAAACGACGCAGGGCTGATTCGATCGCCTCGTTCTGACCAACTACCACTTGGGTCATTAACCTAATTCACCTCCTGTAACTGCTCTCTGCCTAAAAAATGCCAACTTCTCATTATAGCACAATCTAGGGTAAAAAGCGATCCAAGGCGGCCTTTAATTCTTCAATTTCTGTCTCGATACTACCTTCCTGGGCAGCCCGGGCAATACATTCGCTCAGATGTTCGTCGAGAATAATTCTGGCAACGCGATCAATCGCCCCGCGAATAGCGGCAATTTGCATCAAAACTTCGGGACAGGGACGATTTTCCGATACCATCGTCTTGATGCCGCGAATGTGTCCTTCGATCCGCGAGAGACGGTTAATAATTTGCTTCAGGGAAGCTTCGCTATGGACGTGGGGA
This sequence comes from Microcystis sp. LEGE 08355, assembly GCF_015207185.1. NCBI lineage: Bacteria > Bacillati > Cyanobacteriota > Cyanophyceae > Chroococcales > Microcystaceae > Microcystis > Microcystis sp. LEGE 08355. The sequence continues at coordinate 985 of NZ_JADEXI010000919.1, forward strand.
GTCCCTTTTGACTCGTGGTCATGGCCCGTCTCGTCGTGGTTGTGAAGGGGGTCGAAAGGGGTAATTTGATTAGTCAAGGGCTTACCGTCAATTCAGTTATACTCTCTAGTGTGCCACACTTGCAGACCCCAGCCCCTAGCATAGTTTTGTCCAGTTTGAATTTCCGTTCAGGGGTCTTCGGTTTGAAAGAGGGTGTCGGGTGTCGGGTGTCGGGTTTTAAAA
>NZ_JADEXI010000920.1:0-1201 GCF_015207185.1 Microcystis sp. LEGE 08355
CCCCACACCCTACACCCTACACCCTACACCCTACACCCTACACCCCATTCCCCAAAAATTCCCTAATTTTCCCGACTTTTGGACTATTTACTCCCTAAGATAGAGACTCGTGTAAACAAATTTAATTAAAATCGCAAAAAACCTGAAAAAATACTAAAATGTGATTAAGAATGTTATTTTTAGCCTTGTAAGGCTAAATCTTTCTCGATAACATTGTAATCATACCTCCACACTCTTTTGTACAAAGGACTACACCTTTGTTAATTTATGGATATACAACTGATCAACATCGGCTTCGGTAATATTGTTTCCGCTAATCGGGTTATCGCCATCGTTAGCCCAGAATCGGCTCCTATCAAACGCATCATCAGTGATGCTCGGGATAAAGGCTGTTTAATCGATGCTACCTACGGAAGACGGACTCGTGCGGTGATCATCACCGATTCTAGTCATGTAGTGCTGTCGGCCATTCAACCAGAAACCGTGGCTCACCGTTTCGTGGTCAACAAGGAAGCCCCTGTTAATAGTAGCAACTAAGTTATTAACCCCATGCAACCCGGTCAATTAATTGTCATTACCGGCCCTAGCGGTGTGGGCAAGGGTACGCTAGTCCGGCATTTACTAACTCGTTTCCCTAACCTCTACCTGTCCGTATCCGCTACTACGCGCCCACCTCGACCGGGTGAAATTGAGGGGGAAGATTACTACTTTCTCGACCGTCCCAGTTTTGAGGAGAAAATGGCAGCCGGAGAATTTCTCGAATCGGCCGAATATGCAGGCAACTACTATGGGACCCCCCAATCAGCGATCGCCGATCAATTAGCAACAGGCCAGACCGTAATTCTAGAAATCGAATTAGAGGGGGCCAGACAGGTGTGTAAAAGCTTCCCCGAAGCGAGGAGAATCTTTATCCTACCCCCCAGTTTCGAGGAATTAGAACGTCGTTTGCGCGACCGGGGCAAAGATGCCGAAACAGCGATCGCCCGTCGTCTAGAGCGCGCCCGAGAAGAATTGGCCGCCAGCGGGGAGTTCCCCTATCAAATCGTCAACGATGACCTAGAAACCGCCCTAGATGTCATCGAGAAGATTATTTTTAGCCGTTAGGTGTTAGGTGTTAGGGGGTTGGGGTTTTAGGGGTTTTAGGGTTTTAAGGTTTTAGGGTTTTAGTTGAAATTCCCCACTTCCCCACTTCCCCTAATCC
>NZ_JADEXI010000921.1:0-1201 GCF_015207185.1 Microcystis sp. LEGE 08355
TTCCTAAGGGAAAACCCAAACGTCAAGGTAAAGAATGTGGTCAACCGTTTGTGATCAATCCCACTAATAAAACCGTCTCTGACGAAACCAAACAATTAATTGATCAACTCTTGCTCGAACGAATTTCCTGACGAGGAATTGCTAGAGTAACAGGGGTAAGTTGGTCATGGTTACAAAATTATGACCCACTTTCCGCAATTCTTAACATTCAATTGATGATTTTTACTAATATATTGCTTAAAACCCATTGCCAGTAGGGACTATAGCTACAATGATTGATTTTTCTCAAGGTGAAGAATTGTAATTTTTTTTCTCAGAAAAAATCAATGATTGAAAATATTCTCAATAGTAGTTTCTACAATGAAGGTTTTTTGTCAAAACATCTTGGGGAATGTAAAAATATATAAAAGTATATGAAGATGTGCGGAATGTCGGCTACAATGCCCAATTAGCAAAAGTTTCAGCTATCACCACTACAATAAAATCACTATCATCAGGATTTACTCTCGGAAAATTTCAATTGCCTGACTACAGTTCTAAAGCTTCGTAGATGTATAATTTGTTCAAAAAACCGACGGTGCTGAAGTGATAACTAGGTAAAGGGGGAGGGAACCATAATTCCGTTTGATAAACGCTGAAAATGACAAAATTCTTTCTAGTGGTGTGAGTGGCGATCGCTTCTTGTAAAAAAGGATGACCCGTATCCACCAACATTTTACAGTAACCCCGCAAGAGAGCCTGCACCTCGAGGGAAGCTTGCGCCCGAGCGCAGACATTATCCTTAAGATAGCTAGTTAACCTCTGGGAAGCGTATTGTTCGTAATCTTGACGATTAGGGTTAGTTGTCAGCAATATCCCCGCAATTCCCCCTAAAACCACTCCTAAAACTATTCCCCCTAACCGCGCCAATTTCATAAGCTCTCAAATCATCACTCACTTACCCTAACCATAGCCCGAATTAGGATAAAAAACCTCTTGTCAACGATTCGTTTTCTGCTATACTCGATAGATGTACGGCGAGCGTAGCCAAGTGGTTAAGGCAGTGGATTGTGGTTCCACCACTCGGGGGTTCAAGTCCCCTCGTTCGCCCTCTTTTAAAGGCTCGTTGATAATTAGGCTTTGAGGGGGTTGATTGGCACTTACCCACTCAAATCCCCAATCAATTCGTTATCGGTAAAACCCTACACCCCCTGTCTCTTAT
>NZ_JADEXI010000922.1:0-1199 GCF_015207185.1 Microcystis sp. LEGE 08355
TTTACGTTGCCTTAGAAGTAATTAGTATTGCCGCTTTTCTGGTGATTGCCTATCCTCGCAGCGATCGCTCTCTCTGGGTTGCCCTGCGTTATCTGTTTATCAGCAATGTGGCGATGTTATTTTACCTTATTGGCGCAGTTTTAGTCTATAAAGCCAATAATTCCTTTGCTTTTGCTGGTTTAAGGGGCGCACCTCCCGAAGCCTTGGCTTTAATCTTCATGGGATTATTAGTCAAAGGGGGAATCTTTGTCTCGGGATTATGGCTACCGATGACACACTCGGAATCGGAAACCTCCGTCTCGGCGCTGATGTCGGGGGTGGTGGTAAAAGCTGGCATTTTTCCCCTCCTGCGCTGTGCTTTAATCCTAGAGGATTTGGATGGACTAATTCGGCTTTTGGGGGTGCTAACGGCGATTTTTGGCTTACCCTATATGATTTTTGAAAAGGATAGCAAGCGGATGTTAGCCTTTAGCACGATCGTGCAGCTGGGTTTTATTTTGGCTGCCCCACCGGTGAGCGGTTTTTATACCCTTACCCACGGATTAGTTAAATCTTCCCTATTTCTGTTAGTGGGAGTTTTACCCAGTCGCAATTTTAAAGAATTACAGCAACAATCGCTCCCTAATTCCCTCTGGATTGCTATTGTTATCGCCAGTTTTTCCATCTCTGGATTCCCCTTATTATCCGGTTTTGGGGCGAAAGCGTTAACGATGAAAAATTTATTACCTTGGCAAGAGGTAGCCATCAATTTAGCAGCCGTAGGTACAGCGATCGCCACTGCCAAATTTATCTTTTTACCCCACGCAAAAGTTGCCACTGGGGGAAAGTTAACCTTGAGTGGATGGTTAGGAATAATACTATTGTTAACTGCCTTATTTGTAGCCAATGCTGTCTATTTCGATGCCTACAACCTGGGAAATATCAGCAAAGCTTTAGGGATTATTGCTATCGGTTGGGGGTTGTATCTAGGGATATTTAAAAAGCTGTCCTTACAATTATCAAAAGCTTGGGAACAATTTGATAATCTCGTCGGTATGATGGCTGTTATGTTAATGCTTTTGTTTTCTTTAATCCCACATTCCGCACCCTAAAGTGTCACATTGAAAATTTTATCTAAATCGTCAAAACGATTGCCGGCTCTGAATTACAGGCTAATTTGTTGGATCAGCAGATGCACAATTAGCCCTAAAAATCTGATA
>NZ_JADEXI010000923.1:0-1196 GCF_015207185.1 Microcystis sp. LEGE 08355
AGACAATAACTTTGATCTTGACGAAATTTGTACAATTCTCACAGGATTCAAGCGTCTTTTAGCTAACATAGCTAACTTGAATAAGAATAAAGTTTTTCACCCATATTCTCGTTTATTAGACTTTGAAAGATTAATGCACTTAATGTCCGTCATTATTAACTATCCAGGAATTGGGAATTTAGCGGAAACTGAACCAGAAAACCTGAAAGAAATTTTAGAAGTCGAAGAATTACCTCAGTTTAGCACTTCAATTGAGGAAATTTGTGCAGTAATTACTAAAAAGTATCATGCTATTTATGCCCATCCTGAAGCAATAGAAAAAGACTTATATTGGTTAGAAAAGAATGGGATTTTAGCCAGAGGAGATATAGCGGCTGATTTAGTTGATATTGAAACCATTCAAGTTCCTGATGTAATGACTCATCGCTATTCTAACTTAGAACAATTTGAGCGATTAATCAAAACCATTCGTTTTATTGTTCATCGTCCTTTTCTTAATAGTCCTATTAAGGGAACCCAAAAATTCTTTATTGAAAATATGCTTAAATTAGGGTTATTTGACGAAAATAAATATAACTTATATATACTCAGAAAAGACATCGAATTTGTACTAAATCCTTATCAAATTCTCCCAGAGATTTCTATGAAGAAAGGCTACTTTGCAGGAACAGGTATTTTATCTCAATATGAGTTAAATAAGCTCTATCAATCTCTCCGATCCCATTCAGTAGAGAAATATTTTAAAGATCCTCTTGCTGCCGAAATTTATGATATATTTAAACAACGATTAGAGAATTCCAAACTTTTAGAAGGAGAAGCCCCTTATTCTACTCGCTTAATTGGCACAAAATCTATTGTTGATGTGGAGAAATATCAACAACAATTTGAACAGTTAGAAGAAGCGATAAAAAAAGGAGAGCTTTTGAAATTTAGTCATATTCAAGGAAGTGCTAAATGGCCAAAAGATCAACCACACTTTACCGCTTATCCTTTACAAATTGTTTTTCATAATATTGCATGGTATTTAGGGTATGAAATAGGTGAAGGAGACAAAAAAGGTTTATTTGCCTTCGCAAGAATTGATAGAATCCGATTTCAACAAGTAAATACTCAGAGAGATATAAATGAGCAAAAGAAAGCGTTAGATAAGCTCCATAAACTTTATGATGCAAGTGCAGGAATTTATTTAGGCGATG
>NZ_JADEXI010000032.1:0-17565 GCF_015207185.1 Microcystis sp. LEGE 08355
GTGTGGGGAAGTGGGGTTTTATCGATTTTCAGGTGGTCAACTACCTAATTTTCAGGGAAAAAGTACCTGAATTTTCCCCCCAATCACTCCAATGGTCGGCACTTTTTGAGGGAAAAAAAGTCTAAAAACCTTATCCAACAAGGTTTTTAGATTTATTCAGCAAACCCTAACTTATTCGTCGTCGGGAACCTACCCCAACAAAAAAACCATCTTGGGCAAGATGGTTAAACACAACGAGTATAAACCGAGAAACTTGACTTCAGACCGCTTTTTCTGGCCCAGTAGCGACGGGCAGATCTGTGGTGCTGTACTCTGTCCAAGAACCCTCATAAATTCGCACCTTGGGATAACCGAGCAGATGTTTGAGGACAATATACTGTAAAGTCGCTTCCCGTCCGGTACTGCAACTGACGATAATATTATCCGAGGGCTTGATGTTGCGTTGGGCAAGAATCTTCCTGATTTCGTCTAAAGATTGCAATTTATGGGGATTTTTCAGGGATTCATCGGGATTATTCGCTTCCGTAAAAGTCGGCCAGGGTATATTTTTCGCCCCCGGAATATGACCATTTCTCAGCCAGATATCCTGTTTCCCCTGAAAAAGTTCTTCCGGTCTAGGATCGATAAAAACCACATCGGGTTTGCCGATCAATTTCTCTACTTCTGCCAAAGTCACCCGAATCGAGGGATTATCACGGACAGTAAAGCTCCCTGGTTGATATTTAGGGAATTCTTTCGTTACCTTTTGTTCAGAACCCTTATAACCCTTAAACCCGCCATCTAAGACCGCCACATCTCGGAAACCCGATCGCTCTAGTAAATAGGCGACCATGGTTGCCCCCAAGACATCGCGACCATCGGAATATACTACCACTCGATCGCCATTAGTGATTCCCGCGGCGGCAAAGAGACTGCCAATTTTATCCTCTTGCCAATATTGAACCGGCAAAAATCCGTTTGGACCACGAAAATTATTATCGGCTATATTCACCGCTTTCGGTAAATGACCGGTGATATATTCCAAAGGATTAATCCGCACATCGAGAATTTTTAACTTCGGATCGTTGAGATTTTGTGCTACCCAAACCGGCGATACAAAGTCTATCTTAGTCTCAGATTTAGACGTGGCCATCAGGGGCGATGACGGTGCTAAGGTAAAGGTTAAAATGCAGAGGAGAACTAAAGTGAAAAAAGTAAGGGGACGGCTTTGAAACCGTCCCAGGGATAGACCCTTCCCTTTAGGCATTTTTGGTTTCATGATTCAGTGTCAGCGACGAATATCAAACGATAATTACTATAAGGCTTTGATTAGCTTTCTCCAAAAATTTAGGTATAACGTGATATTTTTCTTGGCAGCAAGTCTATCAACTAATTATTAATTTCCTCTTGGGTGTTGATCGCCTTGGGTGTCTCTAATAACTGTCGCCACCAGATATGAACGTAGGTTGGGCTTCGGCCGTGAGCTTTTGCCGAACGGTTGAAGCATGAAACCCAACGCCCCCATAGTTTACGCTACTGCTAACCCATCCTACAAATAATTGTGCCTCCCTAATTATTAATTTCCTCTTGGGTGTTGATCGCCTTGGCTGCCTCTAATAACTGTTGCCACCAGAGATGAACTAGGAGGGACCAAGCGAGCGCTAAAAGCCAAGCGGCAAGGATATCACTAGGAAAGTGAACACCTAAATAAAGACGAGTCCAAGCAATAACTAAGAGGAAGGGAATCCCCAGTAAAACTACCCCTAAAAACCAGCGCGTTCTCCAAGATAGGATCAGTAAAGAAACCACTAACAGGGAACTAAATAAAGCATGACCGCTAGGGAAGGCAAAATCATCGGGTAAGGGATAAAATAACTGCCAAAATTGCGGGCGTTTTCGATGAAAAAAAATCTTGAGATTATAACTAATTGCCCAACCTCCCGCCATAGTCACAAGCAGATAAGCGAATCCATACCAGTATTTTTTTACGGCAAAAATCAGCAGTGAAATTGTCAGTATCGGAGCCACTCCCCAATAAGTACCTAATCCCGTTAGTTTTATGGCCAAATAGTTTAGGCTTAAATTAGCGGTTTGATGAATAGATAACATCAGGGATTTTTCCCAAGCAAATCCTTGGGGATGCCGGTCAATAGCGAGTGCTAAATCCGTAAAAGTTAGCGATGTTAACAAGATGGCTAAGAAAATTAAGCTATTGTTTAAGTAGGTTTTGGGCATCACGGGGCAAAAGTAGCGATCGAGGATAACAGGGGCATTTCTAATACCTGAAAATGAATTAAGACCATAATTACTAATGTATAGGCAGTCGAGGAAACTAATCCATTTCTTAATTCTTTTGTCCAATTGCGTTCTTCTTTCTCTCCACCGATTAATTCTTTCGTCCCGAACTGCATTAGCAAAATTCCCACAAGATTAGATAACCAATAACCAACCACGGCCGCAGGTAGAAAAAAATCGGCGTGTAAGCAAGCAATTAAACGACCGAAACCGTAGGCGATCGGCAGATTAAAAATTAGATCGTTCCACCAACACAGGGGCGATAATAAGTAACCAATCAATACCAAGGTTCCGTTTTTGATTTTGTCAAGTAGATACATCTTTTTTTTAGTTACTAACTATTAGTTTTGTTTTTTTGCCATCAGCTATCTAAGTAAGTAGGTGTTGAAAATTGTCAGATACCCCCCTTATTAAGGGGGGATTAAGGGGGGATCAATTAATCAGAACCACTTACTTAGCTGACGGCCTACTACTAATTAACGCTGAATTTGGTCAAAAATCGCCCCATCAGCGAAGAATTTTTTCTGGATCGCATCCCAGCTACCGACCGCCGTATAGGGGAACAGATTCGACACTTTTGGGTATTGTTTACTAAACTCTTTAGCCACATTAGCATTAACGGGACGGAAACCCACCTTGGCGAATTCCCGCTGCGCTTCGGGAGTAAAGAGAAATTGGGCAAAAGCTGTCGCTACTTCCCGGGTTTTGCGTTTATCAACTATTTTATCCACTACGGCCACGGGCGGATCGATCGAAACATTGACTGGAGGAATAGTATAGGAAAAACCGGTTTCTCCTTTTTGACGGGCCAGAATCACCTCGTTTTCGTAGTTAAGCAGCACGTCCCCCTGATCCTGTTTAAAGAAGACATCGCTGGCTTCCCGGGCATCTTTGGGTAGTACAGGCACGTTTTTATAGACATTACGGACGAAATTGGTCGCTTGTGCTTCACTGCCGCCGGTCCGAGTTACCGATCCCCACAGGGCCAGAAAATTCCACCGGGCCACCCCAGAGGTTTTCGGGTTGGCAGTAATGACTTTAATCCCCGATTTGGCTAGATCTGGCCAGTTGCGGATTCCTTTGGGATTGCCCTGACGAGTAACTAAAGCTACCACGGAACGAGTGGCGATGGCGTTATTGGGTAATTCTTTCTGCCAACCGGGGTTAACTAAACCCGCTTTTTGCAGGCGTTCCACATCGGAACCGATAGCCAAATTTACCACATCTGCATCTAATCCGTCGATAACAGCGCGGGTTTGGGAACCAGAGCCACCATAACTCTGTTTAATCACCACATCCTGTTTTTTCTCTCTTTTCCATTTGTTGACGAATAGAGGGATGATTTTTGAGTAGGCTGATTGAGTCACCGCGTAGGAAACCAGGGTTATTTCCACGGTTTGTTGTTTAGCTTGCTGTTTATCCGCAGCTGCCAGCAGATTACTCGATGCTGATAGGGGACTAAAAGTTAGTCCGATTCCCGTTGTCACGACGGCAGCCGTAGCTAGAGAAATAAAAGGTAAGAGGGTTTTCCGTTTTGGGGATCTAGGATCAGGGATCACGATGTCATCGGCTCCTTTGTTTATTTATGGGAGATTGCTAGGTATTTTCTCTCGAATTGTATTCTATACGAAATAAAAAACATTTTCAATACATCGAAGAAAAAATTATACTGTTTGGGTTAGATGCAAAGAAATCAAGCCATTAATGGCTTGATTAGCTGAAAAAAGTGTAAATATTCGATTTACATAGCTTAAATGTGCCTTTAAATTCGCCTGAAGCCTCTTTATGCTTCCAGAATAGAGATTTTATTGTCTTTATGGAGAAGAAAGAATTTTTTAGTGCTCACAAACCTTTCCCTATGTGGGTTCACCGGTGAAGTTAGCAGACCTTAGCAACTATTACCCTAAAATTGAGGCGGTCTAACGACTTCAATCAATAAGCAGGGTGCGTCCCAAAAAATCCTGCATTAGGGAACGCACCCTACAGCGATTGCGATCTATTCAGAAACTTGCCGCATAACGGCTAAGTTATGCCGTGCTTCTCAGCGATCAGACTGCGATCGCCTTAATTTTCAAGCGTAGCCGACAATATCATGGAATGAATAACCGACCAACCCCCTTGTAATTATCAAGATCTACAGCAATTTCGATCAGTCGTTCAGCGCAGCGCTCTCTATACTCAGCTTCACTCAAACGATCGAGATTTCCAATCGTCAACACTGGAAACGATTTCTCTGTGTTCTCTTCTCGCATAACCTGCTCAAGGGAATCATCACCCTTCATATTTCGGTTAGCAGTAAGAATCATCATCTCCTGTTCTTGAGCATAGCGCCAGACTACGCGATCGCTACTTTCCATCGACAGTCCAACCTCTCTAAAGGTGACAAATTGGACAGACTGAAACTCAAGCCAACCACGTTTTGCCAATATACCAAGAAAAATCAGCGCATAACCGTCGAGGTTGTAGTCAACTAAGAAAGTCATTGTTTTTGTGCAGCACGTCTGGCTCTCTGCTCCTCAAGCTTTGCCCAAAACGCTTCTTGTCCTGGTTTATGTGGCATTGCTGCAATTCGAGCAAAGCGTTCACGGTTACGATCTTCCCAATACTGGCGAATTTCTTCCCTATTCTGAAGAACCTCTTGATATTCAACCTCGACCTGAGCTTGGTTTACCTGAATGTAGGACAAAGCTGCGTCAATTTGCGCGTTCGTGAGGTTAAATGTGTCACGAATCAGTTTAGGAGGATAATCAGCTTTTAGGAGATCGATCACATCATAGAGGGTGATGCGCGTGCCAGCGATCGTCAGTCCTCGCTCTGTACGGATAATTTTCGCTTGTTGGTTTGCCGTCCAGGTCATTCCCTTAGCTCCTTAGAATCCACTTAATGGTCAATGGTTTCACCAGACAAATATTGGTCAATTTTTTCTGACCAATCAGGTTCACCGTTCATTATAGCCCGCCCCTTACGCGACAAGATCAGTGTACTGCTAGGCCGTGCCTTCGTCATCCCACTTAGACTGACAACTTCAATCAATGTGCATGGTGCGTTCCCAAAAATCTATTGGTGGAACAGTAGGACTTGCATTAGGGAACGCACCCTACGGCTACGGCGATTGTGATCGCACTATGACAAAGGTTTAATTGTCACTAATCCCCCAGCAAAACCCTGAATATTCAACTCATAGCCATCAAGTAAACCCATACCAACTAATGGATCTGTCTCTGACTCATTGATTTCAATAGATTTGATCTGACCATCCCAGATCACAGTTGCCTCAAATACGTTAAACATACAGAGGCTTCCATCGCCCAAGATTCCCTCTTCTTGCATATACCACGTTAATCCTAGTCTTGTAATGATAGCAGAAGGCAACGTGAGAAATCCAGTGTAACCAGTGTCAATAACTGCTTTAATCGCTTGTCTCTGGTGATTTTCGCCTAGCACTACGAATTGAATAATTGCTTCTCGGTGCGAATTGACGCTCCCCATCATCATGGCGATACACTGGGGGAACGAAAGCCAAAACGATGGACGGCACGATGTCCAATCCGAATACCAAATATTTGTGCATCAGGAAAACGTATTAACAGTTGTTTAGCAGCTGTTAGGCTGTCGTCAGCCACTTCAAAAGCCCCTGTTTCGATGTCTATTGCTACAATCTTCCCATGATTCCCTTCCTCGATTTGGGAGCGTACCTGAGACTCATAGACTTCGTGTCCACGTCGGGCAAATTCTTCTTTGCTGTAGCGGGGTTGTCGAACTGTCATTGAAGCGACCCTGTGGCAACTTTTGCCCCTCTATTTTAACCTAAACATTGGCAATCTTCCCTAACATTCCTCCACTGGGCCCACAAGAGCAGCACCGCACCTAACCTCACAGCTTCAATCAATGTGCATGGTGCGTTCTCAAAAATCCCGCATTAGGAAACGCACCCTACGGCTGAAACAGTCCAGTCAGCGTAACCCACGAATTTTGAACATTAGATAAGGTGCGTTACATTTCATTAACGCACCCTACAAGATCGGCGATCTGCTACGCAGTGCCTTCGGCATCACACTGGTTCTAAAACATAAAATGTTAATATTTGAATGAAACAACCAAATAGTTATCGAGCAATGATTATGGTTAAACCACAAGCTGAATCCAGCCGTAAAGTACTTCTCTATCCTGGTGAGGATAGTTACTTTGTTGTCGAAGTTCCTAGTTTGCCAGGATGTATTAGCCAGGGAAAAACTCGTGAGGAGGCTCTAGCCAATATTGAAGAGGCAATCGCTCTGTATATCGAAGTTTTACAGGATCGGGGTGAACCTGTTCCCAATGATACGGTTGAGGTCATTCTGGTATGAGTAAATTACGTGTTATCTCAGGCGCCGAATGTGTAAAAGCACTTGAGCAAATAGGCTTTGCCGTAGAGCGTCAGCGTGGAAGTCACATGATTTTAGTACGTGAAGCTCCCAAAACAACAGTCTCGGTACCAGATCATAAAGAACTAGATCGAGGTACTTTACGCGCAATTATTCGGCAAGTCGGCTTGAGCGTTGACGAATTTGTTGACCTTTTATAAAGCATTTTACTATGGGATTACACTCCCACAGATAATTCAGAATTTTCCGGTTCTAGAGCAACCCATAAAATTGTCGGCATAAACCTGCACAATATCATCGGTACGTTACACTTCGTTAACGCACCCTACAAGATCAGCGTACTGCTACGCAGTGCCTTCGGCATCGCAATCATAACTAACCAATCGGACTATTTACAAAGACAAGTACGAATCATTGTCGGTCTAACGGCTAAGTTGAGCCGCCACGATTAGATTTGAGATTCTTGTGGTTCATCCTGTTTTGGTCGGCTCCAACGACTTGTTAGACCTTGCTTTGGTGGTAAGCTGACTACCTGCCTGCCACTTTCTGCTTGTCTTTTTTGCCAATCTACAAACATTGCATCCAAATCGTAGTTAAAGGATTTAGCGTGTTCTTCTCGAAATTTATGAATTTCATCTAAAATGTCATCTTGCCACATCGTTATAATCTCCTAAAAGTTCGTAAGGAGTACAAATTATGGGTAACTCGTATCCCAAATCAAGACTGAGCTCTGCCAACTTCCTCTGAATTTGAGCGTTGGCAATATGTTTACAGTTCCATGTTAACAAGTAATCTAGCCCGTGGACAGTCGCCGCAGCAATGTGAACCGCATCATCAGAAGCTTTGGCAGGAAGGTTGCTTCGTATAAGAAACTGGGCTGCCAAGTTGCGTACAGCTTGATTGAGTTCAACCAAAGGCATTTCATTGACAATTTCTAACCTTTTCAAAGCAATCTCTGTATCTCCCTTAGCGACTTCATCTAAAACAACCTGTGAGATATAGAGAAGAAAATCATTACGGCGATTTTGCCACCAGTCCCTTGTCGTTTCAATATTCCCAGCAACAACCAAGTTTTTGGTCGATCTGGCTGTCAGATAACCAATAACGCTGGTTTCAATATAGACGCTTTCACTCACGGCAATCTAGAAAATCTATCCAACGTCTATCCTACTGCATTTAATCTTGGTTTTGAGGGAGTTGGGTAACAACCGTCAACCCAACCTACAAGATCAGCGATCGCACTGTTATGAGTTGATTGATGTTGGGTTTCCTTGCGTCAACCCAACCTACGGGCGAGGCGATCGCACTGGGCCCACAAGAGCGGCATCGTACCTAACCTCACAGCTTCAATCAATGTGCATGGTGCGTTCCCAAAAATCCCGCATTAGGAAACGCACCCTACAGCTGAAACAGTCCAGTCAGCGTAACGCACGAATTTTGAACATTAGATAAGGTGCGTTACATTTCATTAACGCACCCTACCAGATCGGCGATCGCACTGTGTTATACCCGATCGCTTTGGCAATCACCTTGGCGATCAATATGATATAGCGTGTGTTAGCGTCAGGGTAACGCACGAATTTTGAACATTAGATAAGGTGCGTTACATTTCATTAACGCACCCTACCAGATCGGCGATCGCAATAGTGATCGCGTGTGTCCAAATACCCTTGTGGGGGCAAAATCTACCCTAAATCCCGAAAAAGATGCTTTACATCTCACCAAAACTTAGCGATTAGGGAAATTGGGAAAGCGAGTGCGGCATCCGCGATTGATCAAGCCATACCATCCCCAAGCGGCACATTCAATCGGGCGAGTCTCTTGAGGTCGGGAAACAACCGTATAGTCACAAGAGACATAGCCGTTACTGTCGCTATCTATTGCCTGACAGTTCGCTCCTTTTAGGTCTTCTCTAAGAACGGAATTAACATGGTCTCTCAGTTGATTTTCGGCAAAACTCCTGCCCAAAAAAATCTGTCCTAGGAAAGAAACGGCGCTGATTGCGAGAATGCCGACAATAATAGTATTGACTAAGAGTTCAATTAGGGTGAAACCTTTGTTAGCCTTCTTGTTGGCGATTTTGAGCAGCAGTTTGGTTTTGAAGTTAGCGTTCATGATTTTTCCTGAGTACAGGTGTTGGATTTGCTTCTGAACAATAAAACTGTTTCTATTCGTTTATTTAGGCTGAAGAGGCTTAACTATGCGTGAAATTTAAATTTCTTTACAAAAAGCTGGATGCCAACTATAGCAGTTATCTTAGCGTTGGGTTTCATGCTTCAACCGTTCGGCAAAAGATCACGGCCGAAGCCCAACCTACGTTCATCTTATATTTAATTCCACCCACCCACTTAGGACTTGTATTAGGGAACGCACCCTACAGCGATAGCGTACTACTACGCAGTGCCTTCGGCATCGCACTGCCCCCCCCCTAATTGAGCGCCACCAATCGGCGTGATTCGTAATTATGCGGCAACCACTGACAATGAGCGGCAAGTCTCTTCTGATAGTATTGCCGATCGAGAATGGATCGGGAAGAGATCGCCAAAATAGTTTAAAAATCGGCCGAGAATTTCTAGGATAGAAGTAAAGACCATCCTTGCCTACTTTTTCTATGATCCTAGCCGCCAAAACTGGACTAAAAACCGCTACTCTAGACGTAAAAGGCATGAAATGCGCCGGCTGTGTTAGTGCCGTAGAACGACAACTCAGCCAAAATCAAGGGGTAAAATCGGCCCAAGTTAACCTAATCACGGAAATTGCCGTGATTGAATACCAACCAGATGCGATCGCACCAGAGCAGTTAGCCGCAAAATTAACCGCGATTGGATTCCCCTCCCAACCGCGCAGCTCATCGACTCCCCTTTCTCAACAAAATCAACGGCTGCAAAACCAACAAAAAGAACGGCAACAACAATTATACCGATTAGCGATCGCTTGTTGTTTACTGGTTTTTTCCCTGATTGGTCACTTACACCACATCGGGGGACCAGAAATCCCCATCCTTCAAAGTATTGCTTTTCACTGGACTTTAGCCACCCTAGCCATTTTATTCCCCGGCCGCGATATTTTCATCGATGGTTGGCGCGGATTACGGCACGGGATGCCAAATATGAACACTCTCGTTAGTTTAGGCACAGGTAGCGCCTATATAGCCAGTTGTTTGGCTCTTATCTTCCCTAATCTCGGTCTAGAGTGCTTTTTCGATGAACCAGTCATGCTGTTAGGGTTTATTCTCCTCGGACGGACTCTAGAAGCGCATTCCCGTCATCGCGCAGCCGCAGACTTAGAAGCGCTTACCTCCCTACAACCGGCAGTGGCTCACCTGATTGGTAGTACAGATGACCGTGTGGGCGTGGCGATTCCCGTGGAACAGCTGCGCGTCGGGGAATGGGTGCGCGTCTTACCCGGGGAAAAAATTCCCGTGGATGGGGAGATTATTCAGGGAAGAACCACGGTAGATGAAGCTTTATTAACGGGGGAATCGCTGCCGGTGGTTAAGGAAATGGGAGATTTAGTCATTGCTGGCAGTTTCAATCTCTCTGGTGCGATTGCGGTGCAAACTCGTCAGGTGGGGACCGATACCACCCTAGCTAAGATTATCGCAGCCGTGGAATCAGCCCAAACTCGCAAGGCCCCGGTACAGAAGATAGCGGACCGGGTAGCGGGTTATTTTGCCTACGGAGTGATGATAATTGCCCTAATTGTGCTGCTCTTTTGGTATTTTTGGGGAACTAGGCTGTTTCCAGAGGTGTTAGGGTCAACCACAGGACACCACGATCTGATTCAACCCACTTCTCCCCTACTTTTGTCCCTAAAATTAGCGATTTCTGTGCTTGTGGTCGCTTGTCCCTGCGCTCTCGGTTTAGCCACACCGACGGCCCTACTGGTGGGAACCAGTTTAGCAGCCGAACGGGGTATTTTAATTAAAGGGGGCGATGTTTTGGAAACCGTCTCGCAACTGCAAACGGTGGTTTTTGACAAAACGGGAACCCTTAGCCAAGGTCATCCAGAAATTACCGATTGTTTGAGTTTTTCTGAGCTTAATTCTCTGGAAATTCAACAATTAGCGGCAGTAGTGGAGAGTGGTACTAATCATCCTCTTGCTCGGGCGATTTTAGACGCAGTTACTCCTCCTACTAACCTGACGGGGGAAGATTTTCAAACTGTGGCCGGATTGGGAGTTTCGGCAAGGGTGCAGGGGTCGAAAATTGTTCTAGGAAATCGGCAATGGTTGGCACAGAACGGCATTAAAATCGATGAAACTATCCCCCGTATTCAAGAGCTTTTAGAGGCGGGTAAAACGGTGATTTATCTGGGTAGGGAAGAACAATTACTCGGCGCGATTGCTTTTCAGGATCGATTACGTCCCGATGCTCAAACAACCGTGAATCAGTTGCAAAAACTCGGTTTAGAGGTGATTTTACTCAGTGGCGATCGCCAAGAAGTGGTGACAGCGATCGCTAATAGTTTGGGTATTAGTCAATTTTATGCCCAAGTTGCCCCCACCGAAAAATCCGCCTTAATTGCAGATCTACAGACAAAAGAGGGCAAAATCGTGGCTATGGTCGGGGATGGTATCAATGACGCTCCTGCACTAGGACAGGCTAACATCGGTATTGCTCTGGCCGGTGGCACGGAAGTGGCCATGGAAACAGCCGGGATCGTTTTAATTAGCGATCGCCTGGAGGATGTGGTGCAATCTCTGCATTTAAGTCTGGCCACATGGCAAAAAATCCGACAGAATCTTTTTTGGGCTTTGGGTTATAATACCTTTGCTATTCCCATTGCTGGTGGTTTATTACTGCCCCATTGGGGTCTAGCTTTCAGTCCGGCCCTAGCAGCAGCTTTGATGGCTTTTAGTTCGGTTATGGTGGTGAGTAATTCCTTGCTTTTACGTCGTCAATTTCCTCCGCTCAAATCGACGCAGGAAGGCAAAAATTAAAGCAATTACCGATTTTTTCTCGATAAATCTATCAAGCACCAAAAAGAGCGGCTCTCTTATTCTTTGTGTCATAAGTTTCACTGATACAGGAGCGATCAATCTCTGTGTCCTCTGTGTCTTTGTGGTTCGTTACCTAAGAGAGCCAAGATGGTATTTTGTCCCCGTCTTTGTCAGTTGACGGAGACAGGAACAAATCGGGTTAAGCGGTAATTCTGGTCAGGGATTGACCTTGATAATTTTTGGTAATAATCTGGTGAATAGATTCAAAAAATCGCCGACAACGATTATTAATTCTCAGGGGCAATTCATGATTTTTTACCAATAAATCAATCTGAAGTTCCGAGCTAGTGGGAGGATGGATAAACAATTCCACTTTCACTAACTGGGGAAAGAAAGCATCGTTAGGAACTTCCGATAAAAGCAAGACATCAGGCCGGCGCTTGATGATTTCAAATTCACCCAAACTTAATATATCATCGTATAAAAACCCGGTCTGATGAGGAGAAATCCCGACAAAATAGGAACAGCAATAGCGAGCCATGGCAGGGAAAAGATGATAAATTGGTCAAGGTTAATCGGTCAAAATCAGGCCATTGAACTACTACAAAGAGCGCTTGAAGTCAATTCGATCGCTCCCGCTTACTTATTCGCTGGCGCTAAGGGGATTGGACGCAATCTAGCAGCAAAATGTTTCTGTCAAGACTTGTTAACTAGAGATCGATCTCCGGAAACAAGGGAATTAATCCTGAAACGCTTTCTCGGTGGCAATCATCCCGATTTACTCTGGATTGAACCCACTTATCAACACCAAGGCAAACTACTCACCGCAAAAGAAGCACAGGAAAGCAATCTCAAGCGCAAAGCTCCCCCGCAAATCCGCATCGAACAAATTCGCGAGATTACTAACTTTTTAAGTCGTCCTCCCCTCGAATCGGCCCGCTCTGTGGTAGTGATCGAGCAAGCAGACACCATGACGGAAGCGGCGGCAAATGCGCTCTTAAAAACGCTTGAGGAACCTGGAAAAGCCACTTTAATCCTGATTGCTCCTAGTCCCTCCTCTTTACTACCCACTCTCGTTTCTCGCTGTCAACACATCCCTTTTCAGCGTCTTTCGGAAGAAAATCTCGCTCAAGTCCTGCGCTCTAACGGACAAGCTCGCGTTCTCAATTATCCGGCAATTCTCGGTTTAGCTCAAGGTAGCCCCGGAGAAGCGATCGCCGCTTTAGAGTTTCTCGACAGTCTCCCCCAAGATTTACCGCGATCTTTGAGCAAGTTTCCCCTAAAACTCTCCCAAGCGCTGGAATTAGCCAAAATTATCGCTCAAACTCTTGACACGGAAACCCAATTATGGTATGTGAGTTATCTTCAGTATGAGGATTGGCAACGACGACGAGAGCGATCGATTTTAGAAATCTTGGAAAAAACCCGCCGGCAGCTGTTAGCCTACGTTCAACCCCGTTTAGTCTGGGAATGCACTTTCTTGGCATTAGCCAAGCTATCCACCGCCCAAAAGTCTTAAAATTGTTATATTTATCGATCGAGTGGGGAGAAAGACCATGAAAATCAAATCCTTAGTTTTGCTGATTCTGTTAACTTTGACTACGGTTTTAGGTGCTTGTCAGGGAGCAAAACAAGCCGAAGAACCGAAAAACGTCCCTACCACGGTGGAATCGCCGCAAAAAGACGAAGATAGCGATGAAGACGGGGAAAATCGGCAAAAAGACGATGATAATGACCAGAATAAAGACGATGACGATGACTAGGGTTTGCGGCAAAAAGTTTGTTGGTGGGGTTAGGAGTCAGTAGCCAGTAGTCAGTAGTCAGGAGAATTAAGAATGAATAATAATCAATTAAATTGTCTATTTACAGATTTTAGGCAATTTAATCCTTATTTTTGTCGTTTTTGAACCCCTAACTAGGGTCTGCGGCAAAAAGTACGGGCGAAGCATTCGGACAATAACCTATCGGTGAAACCGTAGATTTTCTAACCGAATGCTTCGCCCCTACAGGACGCGGGCCGATGAAGACGCAAGTTTTTGAACGACGATTCTCTCAAAATCTTGCACCTGTTTCGCGAAAAAAGCCACAAAACTCTTACCTTGCCTACATTTCACATTTATTCAGCAAACCCTAACTAGCATAAAAAAATCGGGTGAGCTTTAACCCACCCGATCGCCTATAGATTGAAATCAACCTATAACTGTGGTACAAACTGTTCTTTTTCGGGAACGTAGGCGTATTCAGCCACAATTTGCCGGAATTCTTCCCCATTGATCGTTTCTTTTTCGATCAGCAGGTCCACCACTCGATCGATCACTTCGCGATGATCGCGGACAATTTGCCGAGAAATTTCATGACAGTGTTCCACGATCGATCGCACCTGATCATCGATGCGAGTAGCGACCTTCTCAGAATACTCGGAACGAGTCATCAAACCGCCACCGAGGAACACTTCACCCCCTTGACTTTCTAGGGACAAAGGACCCAAATCGCTCATCCCGAAACGAGTCACCATCTGGCGGGCCATATCAGAAACTTGCTGTAAATCGCCACCGGCGCCGGTAGTCACCTCATCATAGCCGAAGATTTCTTCCTCGGCCGCCCGACCACCTAAAGCACCGGAAATCCGGGCCATTAACTGCGCTTTCGTGGTTAAACCCTGTTCTTCGTTGGGAGTGAACCAAGTTAAACCCTGGGCCTGTCCCCGGGGAATCAGAGTCACTTTCTGGACGGGATCGTGATCTTTTAAGAGCGTACCCACGATCGCATGGCCCACTTCATGGTAAGCGATTAAGCGCTTGCTCTTGCTATCGACTAAAGGAGTGCCTTCCATACCGGCGATAACGCGATCTACCGCGTCATCTATCTCTAGGAGGGTAATGGCATCTTTACGACGACGGGCGGTTAAAATTGCCGCTTCGTTCAGTAAATTGGCTAAATCTGCGCCACTGAACCCCGGAGTGCGACGGGCGATCGCTTCGATGGAAACGTCGTTGGCCAGCTTTTTATTACGGGCATGAACGTCTAAAATCTCTAAACGACCTTTAAAATCGGGCGCATCGACGGTTACTTGGCGATCAAAACGGCCCGGACGCATGAGAGCGGAATCGAGAACATCGGGGCGGTTAGTGGCGGCAATGATGATAATTCCCGTATTCCCCTCGAAACCGTCCATTTCTGTCAATAATTGGTTTAGGGTTTGTTCCCGTTCATCGTTACCACCACCGATACCGGCACCCCGTTGACGACCTACTGCGTCAATTTCATCGATAAATATTAAACAGGGAGCATTTTCCTTGGCTTTTTTGAACAAATCGCGCACGCGAGAAGCACCGACACCGACAAACATTTCCACAAATTCCGAACCGGAAATGCTGAAGAAAGGTACACCCGCTTCACCGGCGATCGCTTTGGCTAACAGGGTTTTACCCGTACCGGGGGGACCAACTAACAGGACTCCTTTGGGGATTTTGGCACCGACGGCGGTAAATTTCTCCGGTTGTTTGAGGAAAGTGACAACTTCCTGTAATTCTTCCTTCGCTTCGTCAATTCCTGCCACATCATCAAAGGTGATGCCGGTTTTTGCTTCCATCTGGAAACGAGCTTTTGATTTGCCAAAACTCATCGCTTGACCCGGACCGCCTGGGATATTATTAGAACGGCGGAACAGGAAAAAGAGAGCGGCAATCAGCAAAAAGGGAAAAAGTAGATTACCGAGGAATCCCCACCAAGCGCCGTCATTCCGCATCGGGTGAGCATCGAAACTAATTTTAGAATCGCGTAAACGGGCGATCAAATCCGGGGAATTGGCCGGTAAATCGACCCGTAGGCGTTGTACTCGGTTTTCTAGTTCTGGATCTAGGGCCTGTACGATCGCGGTTCTGCCCCCTTCGTAGAGATCGACGCTGACAACTCTACCACTGTCTAGGTATTCTAGAAAGCGTCCGTAGGTCATGCGGGTACTGGCGGTGTTATTGCCGATATTACTGGTGGCGGTGGCAAAAGTGCCTTGCCAGAGGAAAAAACCGACCACAAGGGCGGGCAATGTCCACAGTAAAATTGTTTTCCAGGATAGTTTCATGTTTGTTTAGTGGTTCTAGGATAAAGATTTTTGCCTAACTCATTTAGCTGTTTTTGTCAAGGATTTTAGGTTATTTTTTCGAGATTAATCCCCGCAGCCAATTAAATCTTAACTAAATGTAACGTAATTCTCATAATTCTGACAAGAATGGTGACGAGAGATTTTTTTAGTTCATGCGTTCTAACAAGAGTCTCATGGTTTCTGGGATAAGCTGTACTGAATTTAAGTAGTCGTGCAAAATTAATTTCCTAGTCGAGACAGGAGACAGGAGACAGGAGACGGGAGACGGGAGACAGCTATCAGGGATAAGATTTGAGTTTTTAGTTCACTAGACCTCTTGTAAAAATCAAAAATTGTTGTTAGGGTTAGGAGTCAGTAGTCAGGAGAATTAAGAATAAATAATAATCAATCAAATGGTCTATTTACAAACTTTCGGCAATTTAATCCTTATTTTTGTTGTTTTTGAACCATCAAAAATTAATTATGCCAGAGGTTTACTGTTTACTGATCACTGAAAAAGGGTTCGACTGACGGCTTAGATGTGTAATTAATTTTGCTTAGGTACTTAAACTGCCTAGAAGTATATACTATATCTATTGATACGAAAATCATCTCCAAAATCCTAAAATTGCTTCTTTTTCCCATATTTGATAATTTTGCTAGATGTAACCAATTAAAGATAGAGTTAGTATCTCAACAAAATTTTTACCCTGATTTGACCTTTATTCACGAGCCAACAGGAGCTAAGTTTGCTGTGGATAGAGATTACTATTGATGAGGAGAGTGTTTAGTGAAGTTAACGCCACTTGTACCACCGATTAAGTGTCAAGGAATTAAAACTAAATTGGTTAAAGATATTAAAAATATTGTGTCTGATCTGAGCTTTGGGCGCTGGATAGAACCCTTTTCTGGATCGGGAGTGGTGGCTTTTAATATTAATCCCCAAAAGGCTTTACTTGCAGACACGAATACTCATATTATCCAGTTTTATAATAATCTAAAAAATCAAATTATTACCAGTAAAACTGTGAAGCTTTTTTTGCAAGAAAATGGTCAAGTTCTTAAGGAACAGGGAGAAAGTTATTATTATCAAGTACGAGAAAGATTTAATCAATCTCCTAATTCTCTAGATTTTTTATTTCTCAATCGCTCCTGTTTTAATGGCGTGATGAGATTCAATCGGAAGGGACAGTTTAACGTACCTTACTGTCATAAATCAGAACGATTTTCTCAAGCATATATTACCAAAATAGTCAATCAAGTTATTGCCCTAGAAAATATTCTTATTAAAACTGATTATAATTTTCAAGTGGCTGACTTTCGAGAGACTTTATCTAATTGGCAAAAAACAGATTTGATCTATCTCGATCCTCCTTATTTAGGGAGACACACCGATTATTTTAACTCTTGGTCTGAAGAGGATGAAGATTGTTTGGTGACTATTTT
Source organism: Microcystis sp. LEGE 08355 (assembly GCF_015207185.1). Classification (NCBI taxonomy): domain Bacteria; kingdom Bacillati; phylum Cyanobacteriota; class Cyanophyceae; order Chroococcales; family Microcystaceae; genus Microcystis; species Microcystis sp. LEGE 08355. The sequence continues at coordinate 17,108 of NZ_JADEXI010000032.1, forward strand.
AAAGGATATTGCTTGTCGGTTTATTTTGTCCACTTGGCACAGTAATCAGTTTAGAAGTAATCCTTTAATAAAAAAAAATTGGAGTGCTGATAAGTTTTATATCTATACTAAACAGCATTTTTATCATGTGGGTTCCACAGAAAAATTACGTCATCCGATCACCGAAGCGCTCATTACTAACTTTAACATTCCCTTGTTGCCAGAGCGAGGAACTGATTTGCAACAACTGTCATTATCCCCATCGACAGCAGAAAATGAGGGAGTGAGAACAGTCTAGAAGATGCCTAGTTGCAAATTCTCACTCCTTACTATTTAGGGTTTGCTGAATAAATCTAAAAACCTTGTTGGATAATATCTTTAGGCTTTTTTGAAATCAAAAAGTACCGGATATGGGAGTGATTGGGGGGGGAATTTTAGGGACTTTTTCCCTGAAAATTAGGTAATTGACTCCCTGAAAA
>NZ_JADEXI010000924.1:0-1177 GCF_015207185.1 Microcystis sp. LEGE 08355
TAAAAATATTTTGGCCGCAGGGCTTGCGGTGTCAGTCCGGGTCGCGACCATAAGACCAGAACAGAGTAAATCTGTTAAGGCAGGTGCGAAAAATCCTTCGGGAAAGAAGCAGAAACCGTTCGGCTGAGCTCACGGCCGGAGCCCAAATCGTGAGGTTTGGGAATCGCCGTCCGTTTTACGGCGGCGAGGATGTCAATACAGTCCCATTAAGATTCTCAGTCTGTCTTCAACCAATGCCAGGGTTTCTGAGGATACAGTTCCCCATCGCTTCTCAAGTCGTTCTACTGAGATTGATCTTACGTCCTCGCACTTGATAAAACTTGGCATTTTCACTCCTCCCTCTGGAGGTTCCACTTTTAGGTGAAAAGGGATTCCTTTGTCTTTAGAAGTTACTGGCAAAACAACAACTAAGCCAGATGCACCCTGATTAAACAGGTCTGCTGAAATCACTAAACATGGACGCTTACCAGCCTGTTCATGCCCCCTTACTGGATTAAGGTCTGCTAGCCATATTTCTCCTCTGGTAATTTCTGCCACTACCCTTCTACTCCATCAGCGAGAGTTTGCTCCCATGTCTGCCTTTCAGAAATTTCCTCTTGCCATAAAGTCTCATTCTTCCTTAAGGCGGCGAAGGCTTCATTCGCTTGAACTAGAAAAACATATCTGCGATAATTTTCGATGGCTTTGTCTAATACTGTTGGGAGCGTATCCCCAGAGGAGTCAACGAGTGCTAACAGCGTTTTGTGAGCAGCCTCACTAATGCTAATTTTTAATTCAGGCATACTTTTCTCTCGTAGCTTGTGTAGGGCTATTGTAGCCAATTGTGTAAGGACTAACAACCTGGTTGGAGCGGACAGTTGAGAGGCTTTTCGTTGATCGCTATGGTCGATCTGCTGCCGCTCAACCAGAACGTTAGACCGTAGAGATATTGAGTCTTTGCAACTACTTCAGCTCCTCTAATTAGGGCTTGCTGAATAAATCTAAAAACCTTGTTGGGTAAAACTTTTAGGCTTTTTGTCAATCAAAAAGTGCCAGCCTTTGGAGGGATCGGGGGGAAAATTCCGGGACTTTTTCCCTGAAAATTAGGTAATTTACCAGATGAAAATGGGTAAAACCCTACACCCCACCTGCCCCTAGGGCTGTTTCATTCTCCCATCAGAATATCAAAAGTAAAAGC
>NZ_JADEXI010000925.1:0-1175 GCF_015207185.1 Microcystis sp. LEGE 08355
CCCCACACCCTACCCCCACGAAAAACTTTTTGCCGCAAACCCTATTTAATTAGAACCACTTACTTAAACTCAATGGTAAAATAAGCCCATGAGCGCTTTTCCTACCCCAGAACTCGATAAAATCCTCAAAGAAAAAGATATTCAAGGAGAACAGGAAAGACAAACCCTGCTGGCAAAAACTCAACAATGGCTTCATGAAAATGCGGTAAAATACGGAATTAATCGAGCTTATATCTTTGGCTCCGTGACTCGTCCCTATAAATTTCACCCCGGTTCTGATGTGGATATTGCCGTCGAAAATATCAATCCCGAACTGCACTTTGAGGCTATTAGTATTCTGTCCTATTATCTGGGGAGAGAGGTGGATATTATTCTGCTGAAAAACTGTCATTTTGCCCACCGAATTCGGGAAGAAGGAATTTTATGGACAACCGACAACTAATCCTGTTGAAAGCTGATATAAATGCTCAATTACAGTTAATCAAAGCCATCGATGGTAAACTAGCTGTTAGAGCCGAAGGTGTTAATCCCGATGATGTCATTCGCCTGGAAAGCATTGCCTATCAAATCCATAATTTATACAGTGCCACTGAGGATTTACTTAAAATAGTGGCTACCTGTTTTGAAAATCATATTGCCGATACTCGGCAATGGCATACAGCCTTATTAAACAGAATGACTGTCCCTATCCCCGGAATTCGTCCTGCTTTTATTTCTTCAGAAACCGCCGCTTTGTTAAATAGTTTGCGAGGATTTCGGCACTTTTTTCGTCATGCCTACGGCACAAATATTGATTATGAGCAATTGAAAGTTAATTTAGACAGGGCAAGAAAAATCTACAGAAACTTAGAAAAAGATATTCAAATTTTCTTTGAACAATGGGCAGAAAGTTAAGCTAAATCCTCGATATTATAATGATTATGTCGGTTAATAATCCCTATCTTGAATACTGGCAAAAACGCCAAAAAGAACAGCAGGAATATAATCAAAAATTAGCTCAAGAGGCAAGGAAAAATCTTCCGCCAGTTATTGATTATCTAAAAAAAAATTTCCCAATTACAAAAATTATCCTGTTTGGTTCTCTAGTTAGGGTTTGCTGAATAAATCTAAAAACCTTGTTGGGTAAGACTTTTAGACTTTTTGTCAATCAAAAAGTACCAGGTATGGGAGTGATC
>NZ_JADEXI010000926.1:0-1174 GCF_015207185.1 Microcystis sp. LEGE 08355
TGCCGGTTGTGATGCTTATTTATCCAAACCTTTCGATCCCGAAGAATTAGAAGCATTAATCAAGTCTTTAATCGAGCGCCGTCGTCAATCCTTGCAAGCCACCAGCGAAAACGCTAGATTAGAAGAAATTGCCCGAGATATCCGGGAATTAAAACAGCAGGTGGGACAACAGAACACTTTTACTACCACTCCCCCCCCGATTAAAGTTGATCTTACCCCCCGGGAACAAAGTGTTTTAGATTTAGTAGCGGAGGGATTGATGAATAAAGAAATTGCCAGTCGTCTAGAAACCAGCGTCAGAAACGTAGAAAAATACGTCAGTCGCTTGTTTAGCAAGACTGGTACTAATAGTCGCACGGAATTGGTACGTTTTGCCCTAAAACACGGTTTAACCAGTTAATATAGCAGCTGAGGACAAAGTAGTGGACCGGAGTGTCAATAACTGACGATGACAAGCAACTGAATTACCGATGGAAAACGTTTCATCAGTTCATCTTATGGCTTCTGGCGTTGAAACAAATTTTGTTTTAGAGCTAACCTTCGAGCAAGAGCAGAATGGGAGGATATGTCAACCAAACTACTTTTCTCGGGTAAAGCATTAGAGTTGAAAACCTCAAGAAATCAAGTGGTAGGAGAAGCTGAAATTAGCTTTAAGTGCTTCACGAAAGGAATAAAATCTTTATCTGAAAAAAGGAGCGGAAGATTATTTTCAATACAAAAGGAGGCAATAATAACATCAGCAGTTTTTCTAATAGTTATCCCCTTCTTGCGTAACTGGCGATAATTGTCCGCGCTTTTCAATGCCATTCTCAAACCTAGTAAATCATAAATGGTCAATGAAGTTAGTAAGCGATAGGCTATTTGATAATCCTTATCACTCCTAAAACCTTGGAGAACTTCGGTGAGAATAATATCACCAATAGCTATCGGCTCAACTCCCAGCAGTAAATCAAGTTCTGTTGTTTCCGTAGTATTATAACCATTGAAATAATCAATCTAAACACTAGAATCCACAAGAATCATTGATTGTGCCTCATTTCCTCAAGGTTTCCTTCCCATTTAAGCTTACCTTTAAAGGCTTTAATTTTCTCCTGTTGTTTGAGCCGAATCAAAGTCTTAAGACCCAATTCAACAACTTCTTGTTTAGTCTTTAAACCAGTAGCTTTAAGAGCAT
>NZ_JADEXI010000927.1:0-1172 GCF_015207185.1 Microcystis sp. LEGE 08355
CTTTTTCAGCAGACCCTAATTATTATTTTCCTAAACCGAGTTTTCTGGTTACTTTTTGCCAAAAGGTTGGGGTAGGTGGTTGATAGGGTTTGGGACTATCGGTAAATATAGGACGTTGACTAGGTTCGTAGAGATAACGATAGTGTAAGAAAATATCTCGATAGGGAAAATCGAGATTTTCACCGCTACAAAGTCGAGTGAACAGAGAGGAAGATAAACCAATGTAGTGAAGGTATGTCAAACGTTTGCCCTTATCGTAAAGAATATTATCCAGAGCCTGAAAATGGGGAGAGGTGACACAGCAGCCGGTGCGTTCTTCTTTCGGCAATTGAAGAGCTAGATTATATATAGAAAAATTTGAGCGCATCATCATATAATTGACGATAGTTTGATCGGGAGCCATCGGATAGAGAATTTCCGCTTCCCCTGCTCGCAATTGTTCGATTAGCCAATTGCGGCGTTCCCCGTCAAATAAACCTTTTTTTGAGCCATAAAAACCCGAACAGAAAATTTCTTGGTTAAGACGTTCTTGGGGAAAGATTTCTAATAATTTTGGGGAGGTAACTTCATAAACGTGGGTGATATCTTTGTGCTGAAAATCGTAGACCACACAATCAAAATTATCTAACTGTGCAAAAACTCGATCTAAGGGACTCATCAAGAGGGTATCACCATCCATGTAGATAAAGCGATCGAACGGCCCATCAAAGGCACAATAACGACGATGGGCCCCAAAACGATGATAACCTCTACTACCAGCCTTTAACCAGCGTTCTTTAGCCGTAGGATGGGGTTCCCAAGCAGATTTAGCGAAATTATCCCAGCGTTCGATCACTTCCCGATCATCAAATAACTCTACATTAGGACGTTGAGCAATTTCCGCCTTGATACGTTCGGTGTTGTCATCGTAGGGATAGACACAAACAGGAAGATCTTTTCCTCCATTTACCTCGATGCTGTTGAGTAGGGCGACTAATTGATCGTAAACCCGATCATTGGCTAAGGTACAGATACCGTCCATAAGTAATGCCAAGGAAAAAAATCAGGCTCTTCGGTTTATGTTATGCAATGAACGGGGGTTATAGAGGATGTAACCCTTGTATAGAAAGGCATTTAGCGATTTTTGTCAATTATTTTTGTCTAGAGCGAACTAATCAATTAAGTCTCTTGCC
>NZ_JADEXI010000928.1:0-1171 GCF_015207185.1 Microcystis sp. LEGE 08355
TACCAAGAGTTGTCAAACAATCCGAAACTGGTTTGGAGAAATCATTAGTTATTTCGAGCGAAGGACAACGAATGGGGTGGTCGAGGGAATCAACAATAAACTTAAACTAATAAAACGGAGAGCCTATCGCTTGAGAAACTTTCGGAATTTTTGGGTTAGAAGTATGTTATCTTGGCATCTTGTCTGTTGATTTAGCATAAAGGGTAACGAAGAGCCTATTATACCAAGTTCCTAAAATTGCCAATTCTGCGGCAGTAGGATCATGATTAAATGCACTTCCTACTTCTACGGATACCATGACTGCGGCATAATTTCCAGTATCAGTAAGTTGTTTTGCTAGGGATAACATAGCGGTGGTTTTCCTGGTTTGTCGTGGTGCATGAAGGACAAAATAACTTTCTTGTTCAATTAGCTCCTCTAAATCTGGTAATCGCACTGTGGGAGAGAGCATATAGTGGATATCGTCTTTACAGGGACCGGCAATATTAAACCAGCGAGTCATAGAATTTTGGTAATAGGTGAACTCTTTAAGTTTACACTATCTATAATTATGTTGGTATCAAGCAAGATTTTCACAGGTTATGTTTCTCCTTTAAATATTCCCATTTAGCTTGATCTGGATCAAAATCAGGAGGTGCAGGTTGGGTTTTCTCAAACCAGTTTTGCAAAACCTTGATTTTAGTTGGTCTTTTTGGTGTTTCTGGTGCTGATTCAGTGGTTGCGGTTGTGGTATGATCAAGGGTATCTGTGGCTGCCCAGACTACAATTTCCACGTTTCCGGGGGGTAAATTCAGGGGTTCGGTAATCAGCAACTTACCAGATTGATCAATTTTTCCTTTGAGTTTGTATGCTTGCATGATGTTTTTTTAGGACTTACGCAAGACGTGGCTGAACGCCTTATTCTTGCGTAGGGGTAATTCATGAATTACCCCTACTTTCGGTCTTTTTTGCGTAAGTCCTGTTTTTATGATAATCTATTTTTAGATGATATCATATTGATCAAAATTCACTCTCTAAATTTGGGTTTAAATTATGATAACTACACTCATTGAACGGGAAGCAGAACCAATTTTAATTAGTGACATAACCTGGAGAGAATTTAAAGCTGTTGAACAGCTAATTGAGCGCCCAGGGTTAAGGTTATCTTTTTTAGATGGAGTTTTGGAGATTA
>NZ_JADEXI010000929.1:0-1161 GCF_015207185.1 Microcystis sp. LEGE 08355
AAATCTGTCAAAGTGTTAAAGTCTAATAAAGCGAGTCCTAAGTCTTCTAACCGCTCCACAGGAAGGTTACGGATGGTTTCTTCTAGATTTTGCGGTATTTCACCGAAACGTCGCTGAAGTTGACGGAGGAGTAAATACGCTTCTCCCTGTTGTCTTCCTTGTTGAATACCTTGCTGTACACCTTGCTGAACCGCTTGTTCCCTATCCTGTTGGTAAAGTGGAGCTAAACGCATAATAAACTCCCTATCCTCCTGTGTTTTTTTCGATAAAGCTTCTAGATTTCTACTCAGATTATACAATAAGTTTAAGGAAGCCGATTTTAGGGGATTATTCGGTGATAATCTCTCTAATTCATCGATAGCTCTCTCTCTTGTTCCTCCTCTACCCAATAATCTTAGCCATAATGTCTCTGGGATTGCGGGTAATTGATGAATGACAACAATAGCTGTACCTAAACCCTCCGGGAGAAAATAAACCCCTTGTGGCCAATTGGGTTGTAATTGAGCCGTAAACAGGGATAAAATGCGCTCACTAGCTGTAGGAGTCAAAATCCATAACTTAGGTATCTCCTCCTCTGATATTCTCTGTTTATTTCTCTTTGCTTCTCTGTGGAAGATTTCACGGATAGCAAAGCGCTTGGATAGACAATCATTGATACCATCAAGGGTAATCCCATTGCGATAGGGTTCCAATAAACAGGGATTTTGGCATAATTTGCCTAATCATCCTAGCTGAGAGGGAATTTCAGAGATATTAGGACTAAAATACACATCAATTTCTTTGATTTCTGAGGTGACTTCTTTGCTGACAACTACTGTACCGTAGGGAGAAAGAAGGGTTTCTAGGAAGTCTTTGCTAAATTTATCCCAAATAAAGCGAGTCACGGATGCAACCAGTTATCTAAATCTGTCAAAGTGTTAAAGTCTAATAAAGCGAGTCCTAAGTCTTCTAACCGCTCCACAGGAAGGTTACGGATGGTTTCTTCTAGATTTTGCGGTATTTCACCGAAACGTCGTTGAAGAAGTCTAATAACCAACTTTAATGCTTCCTGCTGTACACCTTGCTGAACCGCTTGTTCCCTATCCTGTTGGTAAAGTGGAGCTAAACGCATAATAAACTCCCTATCCTCCTGTGTTTTTTTCGATAAAGCTTCTAGATTTC
>NZ_JADEXI010000930.1:0-1154 GCF_015207185.1 Microcystis sp. LEGE 08355
ACTATCTACAGTCAGGGATGCCTGGGGTTAGCTTAGTAGAAAATCAAGAGGATTTCTGGCAACTAGGAGTTAATGGTTTTACCGTTAAATTAGACGAAAAGTCAGTAATAGTTATTGCCAGCGAAACTCTCGATCTAGAAGCGATCGAAATTCCTCAAGAATGGGTAGATATTCCTCAATTAATTGGTGATTATTATCTAGCGGTACAGGTAAACACTGCCGAAAGTCATCTGAGAATTTGGGGTTCTACTACCCATAAAGATATTAAAGAAAAAGGACAATATATTAAGCGTAATCTTAACTACTCTCTACCGAGAAATCAACTGCAATCAGGATCAGATTCTTTGGATTTATGGGGAGAGTGTCAATTACAACCAGTGAAGATTGAACGGGAAAAGATGGAAGAAAAACTATCTTTAGATAGATTGACAACCTTACTAGACATCTTAGCTAATCCTCAGTTAATCTTTCCCAGAAAAGCCGTTGCTTTTCAAGAATGGGCAGCAGTTATCGTCAATAGTAACTGGAGAAAAATTTTAATTACCCGTCGGCAAAAATCCCCCGTCAAGTTAACCAATTGGTTTACTGATAATTTCCCCATTGATTGGCAAAGTATCCTCGATTTTAGCTCACTGTCACTGGTTCCAGCTTTCAAAAATACAGAAATTAAACGCATCAAAGATTTAGGAGTAGAATTACTGGGAAATCCCCTCGCTTTGATGATTACTATCGCTAAAACTGAAGAAATATTTAGCCTGCAAGCGACTGTTTACCCCACGGGAGAAACAAGCACTTTACCCCCCCATTTAAAATTAACTATTCTCACCGAAACTGGTCAGGTTTTTCGAGAAGTAATTGCCACAGATAACGATGAATTTATTCGTTATCGATTTGATGCTGAATTGGGGGATAAATTCTTCATTGAAGTGGCTTTAGAATCGGCAAGAGTAACCGAATATTTACAAGTATAAGCGAGGAAAAACTTCATGATTAAACTCTTAACTCTCGAACTAGATGGCACATTTGATCGGGGATTTAAAGTAAAATTAGAAATTCGTCCCGATCTTAATTCTCGTCCCCAAACTGTGATCAAAGCAAGGCTACCAGCTAATTTAGAGTTATTAACTCTTTACCGTCAATGGCAACGTCACTAT
>NZ_JADEXI010000033.1:0-17476 GCF_015207185.1 Microcystis sp. LEGE 08355
GCCTTGAATACAGGTTCCTTGTAGGTTCAAAAATTTGTCAAGTATCATAAGTAAAATAATCTCGTTTTTGGCTATTATATCAAATCTTAACTCAATTGTCTATCTTTTGGTATTAACCTGTTTGTGCCTTAAGTCCTTTCCTGTATGAATTTCAGCTACTTTTGAGCGTAGTTGCTCTCATCGAATTTTATTTTAAGTTAATTATTTGCATAACAATTCCCGAAGAGCCATTAGGGTTTGCTGAAAAAGTTTGTTGGTGGGGTCAGGAGTCAGGAGTCAGTAGCCAGTCGTCAGTAGCCGGTCGTTTCAGGCTTTGTTGCCCTTCTTTTTTGTACCAGTCTATGTACTATAAAAAAATAATGCAAGGTTTTTGAATGTCCCAATCCTATATTCTTGCACTAATATAGGATTTTAACAGGTCAAAAGCCTTATTTTAAAAGGGTTTTACCATTATTCAGCAAGCCCTAATTACCCAAAATTATAGCAGTGATCTGAATAGTCAGGTACGATAAAATCAAGTTAGTAAATTACCGAACCTTAACCAATGTCTAACTCGAAATCCGATAACGTTTGGAATCACAAACCCCGTTGGTGTCAACCTTGGTCGATTTTGTTGACAGGAATTACCCTGATTGCTGGCTGTTGGTTTTTAACTCAGCGTCTCTGGTTAACCCTACTCCTATCTATTCCTATACTCCTCTGGTGGTTTGTCTTCCTAATTCTTTATCCGCGAACGATGCAGCAACAGTTAAACACAGAAAGAATCGGGGAAAGCATTGATTAAAACAGGAAAGACAGGACAGGGATTTTTATCCTGTAATTGACTACTTTCATCTCCGCGAAAAGTGTTCCAACGAAAAGGAGCTTTTTTTTCACTCGACATCCATAAAAGTCTTTTTGCTCGCGTCATCGCTACATACAAAAGTCGGTATTCTTCAGCTTTTTTAAGTTGTCCAGCTTCTAACCAAGCGCTTAAAGGTGGGGAAATAATTGGTATGCTGTCGGGGTTTAAATACCGTTGATGAACCGCTGCTCGAATTTGCGCTCGTGCCACTTCTGCGAGGGTAAAATCTCCCAAAAATTTTGCCCCATTGGGAACCCAAGGTTTGCCCGGGATAATATCTTCGTGAAGAAAGGGAATAAAAACATAATCCCAGTCTAAACCCTTGGCTTTGTGCATAGTAATAATCGTCAGTTGTCCAGGACGAGTATAACAATCGTCGTTATCTTCTTCCACTCCTTCAAAGCGCTCAGAGGCGATAATTTCATTAAGAGTATTAATTGTATTTTTTAGAGAACTATTACCAGCAGTTTCCTGATAAATACGGGCGGTTAATTTTTGCAAAGTGGCTAATTCTGACCCCGAATATTGGAGAGTCATAGCGAAAAAAGACAGGAGTTGATAATGGGGTAATTCTAATCTAGCTTTTAGTAAACTGCAACAATAACGACGGGCAATTTTTTCGTTAGATTTGAGTTCAGTATCGAGGGGAGTGGGATAAAGAAATTGTTCGGGATAGGTAACTAAAGGATTTAAGTCTTGGGCAGTAATTAAACCCCTAAATTGCAGCACTTCTAAGGCCCCTTTAAGATAATCAGGAGAGTGGGGACGTTCGACAAAAGCTAATATTTTCAGCATTTCGACGGGAATTTGAGAAAAGCGATCAATCTCGTTAGCTTCAAAAATTCTGATTTGATAACTTTTATAAAAATGGGCGAATTTTTGAGCAAAAAAGTGTCCTTGTCGATTTTCTCTAACGAGGATAGCCGCATTATGTTGAGGGTTTTCTTGGAGTAATTTAACTAGACGTTTTTCAATTAATTCTACTGTTTGATAAATGTCATCGGGTTGATAAATTTCTAATCCTTTTCCCTCCTTGATTGGATTAGGTTGGGGATCTTCAGCACCGACGGGAAGAATCGCTTGAACCCGAAAAGGAGCCTCGGTAACTTTATGATTATCTTTTCCCTGTTTCCAATCTCGATCGACCCATTGTAACACTAAATTAGCAGCTTCAATAATTTTAGTATTGCTGCGACCTGCTTGGTTCATAGTCGATAAATTGCCTTCGTTTTGACAACTTTCACAAAACCAATTAAAGTAAACAGGATCGGCGGGGGTAAAGGTAGAATTAATCGCTTGATTGGGATCGCCGACGCGAATTAAATTAGGTATTTCCCCGTCATTATTTTTTGCTAAAATAGTAATTAGTTTTTCTTGGAGAGGACTAGAATCCTGTGCCTCATCTTCAAAGACTCCAAAGACAGATTTTTGCCATTGTCGGCGAATTTTTTCTTCCTCTAATACTCGCAAGGCTCCTAAAATCATGTCATCATAATCTATATAGTTTTTCTGACGCATCAGGATTTCATACTGTTGGTACAAACCACTAGCCATAGCGAGAATTTGATAATTGTCGTCGGTATAGTGGCTTAATTCCCAGACTTGCTGCGGTGATAATCCCGAACTTTTTAGCTCATGAATGGCCGCATAAGCAAGACTAGGTAAAATTTCGGTTCTCAGCACCGATTGACGGCGTAATCTTTCGGTTTCTTCCCCATCAAATTCCACTCCTTCTAATAACTTTTGATAACGAATTGGATCGGCAATTAGCCATTTTTCCACCGAGTTTCTAATAATTCTGTGGCTAGGAGTCGGAATAACTAAGGTAGAATATTCGAGGTCTAATGCCGATAATTCTGGGTAACGACGGGCCAATTGTAGGGCCAGTCCGTGCAGAGTTTGGACGCTGAAACCTTGAGCAGAAAGCTGTAAATCTTGCAAGCGTTGTTTAATTTTAGCTTTAATACTAGCGGCAGCTGAGCGGGTGTAGGTGACAATAATTAACTGTTTTTTAGCGTGCAGTTGCTCACGAGCAATAACCATAGCGGCAGCTACGGCCAAACTGTGAGATTTCCCCGCCCCCGGCACCGCAGAAATGGCCATTTTTCCCCCTTGCCAATCGGCTAATTCCTGTTGTCCTGCGCGCAGTTGTTGCCGGAGATTTACCAGTAAATTTTCTCGATTAATTACTTTAGTTTCGCTCATTATGCCACGCCAATTTTATTTTTAGTTTAATTCTATTACTATTTTAGTTTCTTCTTAAACCAATTGCTGTAAAAGTTAGCTAGAGATAACTAGAATGGGGAGATGGGTTTTTTCAGTGAACAGTAAACAGTAAGCAGTAATCAGTGAAAAGAAAGTAGCGAAGGGCGTTGGGTTTCATGCTTCAACCCAACCTACGTTCATCTTATATTTAATTCCACCCACCCACTTAATCAGTGAAAAGAAAGTTTTCACCTAACACTGTCCACTTAAAACTGTAATCTGATAACTGATCAGTGATCACTGATCACTGATAACTGATAACTGATCACTGATCACTGATAACTGATATGTAGCCAATTTTGTTGTACTTCTACCCGAATTTTGCCGGTTAAGGAGGAAGTGGCATCGCGATTAACACCAGTAATGAGATTAACCACTGACTCAACTTCGGCAAAATTAGGCGATGAGGGTAAATATTGAGCTAAAAATAAACGAATCACTCGTCTTTGTATCGCTAGAGGTAGAATTTGTAAAGGGGAGCGATCGAGTCTTTTTTGATCTAGATCAATAACCTGACGAAAAATATCCCGGGCAATACTATCTAAATAATCGCTTTCTGCTTCCAAAATTTCGGCAGTTTGGGCGAGATGTTTTTCGATTTGGGGATTTAAATTCGTTTGCAGGTAGGGTAATAATTCCTGACGGATACGATTGCGAGCATAGCGTAAATTTTCATTAGCTCGATCGTACCAGATCGGTAATTCTCGACTTTGACAAAAAGCGAAAGTTTCCCCGCGAGTAACATTTAAGAGGGGACGGACTAAAAAAATATCTGGGGTTAAACTTGTCAACCAAGTTAAGGCAGAAAGTCCATCACTACCGGCCCCGCGCATGAGATTATAAAGGAAAGTTTCCGCTCGATCGCTCCTCGTGTGTGCCGTGAGAAGATAATTAAAACCTTGTTCTTGGGCGATTGTTTGTAAAGCTTGATAACGCCATTGTCGGGCCTTGGCTTCCGTTTCCGCCATGGGGGGTGCGGTGGCAATATAAACGGGTAATTGCCAAATTTCGGCGATTTTCTGCACATGAGCCACTAATCCTCGGTCGCAGAACCAACGGTGATCACAATGAGCGATCGCTAGTTGCCAACCCCAACGAGAGCGCAAATCCAGCAATAATTGACCCAAACAGAGGGAATCCTGACCTGCCGATAATGCCACTAACAGAGACGCATTTTTAGGTAGTAATTGTCCCTTTTTCACCGTGGTTTCCAGACGAGTATGGAGAGGTGTCCAAAAATTAGCCAAAATTTTTAGATTTATTTACTTGACAAGGGTGTGGGAAGTATTTTCAGTGAACAGTGAACAGTAATCAGTGATCAGTAAACAGTGATCAGTAAACAGTAAAAAGACAGTAGGAAACTGCTATTTAATACTGCTCACTTAATACATAATACTCACTTAAAACTCAAATCTGATAACTGATAACTGATAACTGATAACTGATAACTGATAACTGATAACTGATAACTGATAACTGATAACTGATAACTGATAACTGATAACTGATAACTGATAACTGATAACTGATAACTGATAACTGATTTAACCTTGCCAATTAACCCAATCTTGGGGTTTTAGGAAGACATCATAGAGTTTTGCTTCTGGGGTGTTTGGTGCAGGTTGATAACAGTATTCCCAACGGACTAAAGGAGGTAAAGACATCAAAATTGATTCGGTACGACCGTTAGTTTGCAACCCAAAAATTGTGCCACGATCATAAACTAAATTAAATTCTACATAACGACCGCGACGATAGAGTTGAAACTGACGTTCTCTGTCACCGTATTCCGTCGAGCGCCGTTTCTGGACAATGGGAACATAAGCGGGTAGAAAAGCCCGGCCACAGTCATTAATGAAACTAAAAATTTCTTCCCAGTTGCGGGGTTGTTGGGGAGATAATTTTTCTGAATAGATAGCGGCATCACTTTCGGCAAAAGGACCCCGATAGAGAGGGTCTAAACCGTCTTGGTAATCAAAGAAAATCCCGCCGATACCTCTGGCTTCCTGACGATGATTGAGATAAAAATATTCATCACACCAGCGTTTAAAAACGGGATAATATTCGGGATGATGTTGGTCGCAAACCTGTTTAAAAGTGCGGTGAAAATGACTAGCATCCTCTTCAAAAGCATAGTAGGGAGTTAAATCGGCACCACCGCCAAACCACCAAACTGGACCTGCTTCAAAATAGCGATAATTGAGGTGAACCGTGGCAATATAAGGATTGCGAGGATGTAAGACCATCGAGGTTCCCGTGGCATAAAATTGATGACCAGCAGCCTCGGGCCTTTGTTTAGCAATGCTAGGAGGTAATTCTTTCCCCCAAACTTCCGAAAAATTCACCCCTGCTTGTTCAAAAATTGCCCCTTCCCGCAAAACTCGCGAACGTCCGCCGCCACCTTCGGGCCGTTGCCAACTATCTTCGATAAATTTTGCTTGTCCATCCACTTCTTCTAATCCCTGACAAATTTCATCCTGTAGGGATTTCATGAATTCACTGACGCGGCTACGGCTGTCACTGGCGGGCAAATTGGCAAGGGTGGGGGTTGTGGTGAATGCAGTCATACTCAAGGATCAAAGTTGATAACTCAGTGATTATATTACTACTGGGTGATGAAACGGCCGCTCTTCGATACTTAACTTAACATTTAGACGGATTGGGAGCAGGGAGCAGGGAGCAGGAAGTGGCAAGTGGCAGGTGGCAAGTGGCAAGTGGCAAGTGGGGAAATTGAACTAAAACCCCAAAACCCCAAAATCTAAAACCTGTCTCCTGAATACTGACTCCTGAATACTGACTCCTGAATACTGACTCCTGAATACTGACTCCTCAATTTCGCCCGAATTAGTCTCAATCAGGTTTTTTTAAGAGTTCTGCCCCACAGTTTTTACAAAAATTGGCATCTATATCGTGACGGGGTAAACCACAATCTGGACAAGGATAATCAATTTGAGTGCCAGATTTTAATAGTTGTTTAGTCAGAGCGCTAATCTGCAAGGGAATTAACAAAACTCCCGTTAAAATCATTAAAACTGTCACCATTTTGCCCCCATCGGAAAGGGGAGTTACATCCCCAAATCCCACGGTAGTCATAGTCACAATGGCGAAGTAAAAAGCATCAAAAAATGTCCGATAGACTTGAGGATTAATCGGGTGTTCGATCTGATAAATTAAACCCGCATAAACAAAAATAATCGAGAATAGAGTTAGTAATATGCGAGTAAATACTATCTGATCGGAAGTTTTAATTTGAAAAATAGAAAGATCGGAACCAAAAAAACGAATCACTCGCAAAATTCTAAACCAGCGAAAAATTCTAAAAAACCTAATATCAAAAAAACCAAAGAATAGGGGCAGAATTGACAATAAATCTAGGATCGAAAAAATATTAAAAACAAAGCCTAGTTTTGATTCCGCACACCAAAACCGAATTAAATACTCTAGGGAAAATAAGCTTAAAATTCCCCAATCAAGCTGACGTAACCACATTTGCCAAGTGGCGGATAAGGGATAGGTTTGAGCCACATAAATCCCCAACGAGAGTAAAATTAATGCTAGGATAAGCAGATTTACCGTCAGTCCGATCGCCGTGGTGACATCCTCTAAATAAAAAGCTATTTTGGCACGAAAAGAGAGCATAAATTCAGCGATCAGTAAACAGTAATCAGTAATCAGTCAACTGAAAACTCACATCTGATAACTGATAACTGATAACTGATAACTGATAACTGATTAAGGTAATTCCACCGAAGTTGGTTTAGCAATATGAGGCAAACCCCAACCCAATTTTTCCCGGAGGATGCGGAAGAATTCCGTCGATTGCAGACGAATAAAATGGACTTGGTGGGGCGATTTCTGCACATTAATTCGATCTTCTGGCAAGATATAAGAACCGCCATTACCGTCCACTACCATCACCATCCGATTAGCAGTTGCTGGGAAAATATTTACAGTTTCCTTGTCAGAAAATACCAAGGACCTGGAAGCTAAAGAATGGGGACAAATGGGAGCTAATTGTAATACCGGCACATCGGGAGTTATTACTGGGCCACCGGCACTGAGAGCATAGGCAGTAGAACCCGTGGGAGTGGAGAGAATCACCCCATCGGCAGCGATATCGACGGGTGCGTGTTCACCAATTTGAATCTCAAAATGACACATACTGGTGAGGGGTTCCCGGTGGACGACCACCTCATTGAGAGAAAGTGCCTCCCAGAGGAGGGTATCTTCGCGAAACAGTCGCACCGTGATCATCGAGCGATTTTCGAGGGTGTATTTCCCCTCTAGAACCAGTTCTAAGGCGGGTTCAAGCTGATTTAGGTAAATTTCGGTCAAAAAGCCCATGTGTCCCGTATTGACCGTTAACAGGGGCAAATTGAGGGTGGCCAACTGCCGGGCCGCCGATAGGACTGTACCATCGCCACCCAAGACGATCGCAAAACTTAAATCTTGCTCGAAGTGGGGGGGGACTAACTGATCGATCGGGGTAAAACAAACGGGACGAGAGGGTTTAGAATGGCCTAGCAGACCACCGCTGCCGGTAGCCATAAACACCTGCCAACCTAAAGAAAGTAGCTGATCTTGTATCTGATGGGCTGTTTTACAAGCGATAGGCTTAATATCGTTGTAAATAATGCCGATTTTGGGCATTGACAAATTTTCCTACTGCTGGTTCACGCTTTCTTTTTGAAAGGGGTTTTCTTCTTCTTCTGAGCTTTTTGTTTCTCGAAGTCGATTTCCTTGAGCTTCTTGAGAATGCGGCTAAAGTATTCTTGTAAATAGGATTCTAAAGTAGTTGTTTGACTCGGATCAAGGCCAAATACTTGATAAACTTCTGCCATTGGGGCATCAAGAGCTTGACCACTAGCGAGAACTTCCGCAAAAGCTAGTCGGTCAGATATATTATAAGTCCACTGGAAACAACGGCTTATTCCTCGCATAAAACGCAGTAATCCCATGGGTAAACGCCAAATTTTCCCCTCTTTACCCGATAGGCGTTCGCAAACTTCGATAATTTCTTCAGCTTTCCAAGCTTTGCTGCCCACCACGGGATAGGATTGACCGACGGTTTCGGGGACTTCTAGGGCGCGAACGGCGAATTTAGCGATATCTTGGGTGTCCATGTAGGCGATCGCTGTACTTTCTCCCGTGATCCAGACGGTTTGATTATCTAACATCGGGATGGCGTATTGACCGATTAAACCCTGCATAAAGCCACAGGGACGGAGAATTGTATATTTTAAACCCGATTCTGCTAGAAATTTCTCGGTGCAGCGTTTTATCTCCATCAAAGGCACGTTGGGATATTTTTCGGCATTGAGAATCGAGAAGAAAATAAAGCGATCTACTCCGGCGGTTTTGGCCGCTTGAATCAGATTAACTTTACCATCCCAATCCACCTGTTTAATGCTGGCTGAGTCCGTCGCCCGGGCAGTAGCGGCATCGATCACCGCGTCCATTCCCTCTAAAGCAGCAATAATCGTACTTTTATCCCGTAGGGTTCCCCCGACTAATTCCGCGCCCCATTCCTTCAAAAAAGCCGCTTTTCTCTGACTGCGTACTAAACAACGCACTTGATGTCCCTGATCGATGGCATGACGCACGATCTGTCGCCCTAGGGTTCCCGTCGCACCGACAACTAATACTTTCATCTATAATTAATTTTTTGTTACATTTGTTAACACTTCTCTAAGATAGTATCAAAAAAGTGGCTCATTAGGGATAGAAAAATTCTAAGATTCCCCGATCCCCGTCCAGTTCTACCATTGTTCCCACTGGTAAAGCGGCATTATCGCCATCATGACCGAAAGGTAACTCAGCAATAACCGCAATGCCTAAATCGCCCAAACGCTCTTTTAAGACTTCCTCTACGGTTTGGCTATCACTGCCGGGGGCTGCCAGACAACGGCTAAAACGACCGAGGGCAATGGCTTTAATTTGCGAGAAAATGCCCAGCATTCGCCACTGAGTTAACATTCGATCGATCCGGTAGGGGGCCTCGGTTACGTCCTCTAGGGCTAAAATTACCCCCTCTAGGGTGGGTTGAACCGAGGTTCCGAGGAGGTGGGTGGCTACGGTTAAATTAGCTGGTAATAAGCGTCCCCGCACTTTGCCCCCACCCCAACCTTGACCGACAAGAGGGGCTAAAGGACGACCTTCCAGAAGAGAAAAGAGGCGATCAATTGATTGGGGACTTTCTTGGGCTAAGGTGGTTAAAACTGGCCCGTGAACGCTACAAATGCCCTGTTTCGCTAAACTCCATAAAATCCCCGTCACGTCGGAAAAACCGATTAACCATTTCGGGTTAGTTTTTGCCCATGTCCAATTTTCTAAGAGGCGAGCGCTACCGTAACCCCCCCTAGCGCAGAGAATTGCTTGACAATCGGCATCTTGCCATGTTTGGGCTAAAGCTTGACGACGTTGCTCGTCGCTACCGGCGAGATAACCGAGACGATTAGCCCAATTCTCGCTAAATTCCACTTGATAACCCCTCGATCGCCAGATTTCTACGCCTTTTTCTAGGGCGGCTAATTCCTTGACGGCTCCACTGGTGGCCACCAGAGAAACTTTGGCACCGGGTTGCAGAAAGGATGGGATGATCATAGGTTAATTCTCTTTTGTTGGCGGATTAAGCGGAAATTACAGGTAATTTTGTGACAGCATGAAAACTGACAGCATATTCTATCGAATGTTTCTCGATTTTCCCGATTCGTTCTTTGAATTAATCGCTCAACCCGATGCTATCGTTAGCAATTATCGATTTACTTCCCAAGAAGTAAAACAACTAGCTTTCCGATTAGATGGTTTATTTTTGCCGCTCGATAATCTAGAAAATTCGCCCTTTTATCTGGTAGAAGTGCAGTTTCAAAAGGATGAAGACCTATATTATCGATTATTTTCGGAACTTTTCTTATATCTTAGACAGTATATAGCGGTGTGCAGTCGTATGAGGTACAGTGTCACGAGCTATAAACCATGCTAGGCAAAGCTTGGTCTGTATCTCACTCAAGCGCTTACCGCTATAAACCTGTGTCACCCTGGCAGATAGTTGTTATTTATCCTAGCCGAGAAATTGAGCGAGAACATCCCCAGCAATTTGCAGACTTGTTATCCTTGTCAAGGATTAAAAGAATCTATCTGGATGAATTGGCAAATGACGAGACTCCTTCCTTAGCGATCGCCCTGATCAAATTGGTCACTGAAAGTGAGAGTCAAGCTGTTAATTCTGCTAAGATTTTAATTAAACAGGCTCAAAGAGAAGTGAGCGATCGCTTAGTGCAGAAAAATGTCATTGATTTAATCGAAACGATAATCATTTATAAGTTACCCCAAAAAAGTCGAGAGGAAATTGAAGCTATGTTGGAACTACAAGACCTAAAACAAACTCGTTTCTATCAAGAAGCTTTTGGAGATGGCATTGAACGGGGAATTGAACAGGGAATTGAACGGGGAATTGAACAGGGAATTGAACAGGGAATAAACTTGCAAAAATTGAAAACAATTCCTCTACTGCAAGACCTCGGTTTAACCCCGCAACAAATCTCGGAACGCTTAGACTTGACTCTGGAAACAGTGCTTAACTATTTGGCACAACAGCAACAATGATCGATCCTGTTTAACAAGTCTAGAAAAGCAGCAATTGCTAAGTAGTGGGAAAATGAATAGTAGCGAATCAGTGACCTTTAACCTATCAGCGATAACTCGATGAATAACGACTTATTGACTTTTCTCTTTGGTGTTGCCCTTCTCATTCTCTATCTAGTTTTTTCAGCTTTAACCGAGATGGGAACAAAATGGCCTTGGACAAAAAAATAAGAGAAATACTTATAGAGGTTAATAAACATAAAATCGGGTCAGGGATTCGGTCATTGGAAAAATTCTAGAGATTTGCTATCTAAACAATTAACTCGATCGCTCTACTGATAAAATATGAAACTAATTGGTGATCTTTCCCCGAGCTTGGATTTATTCTTGTTGCTTTTTTTCTGGCATTGTCTCATCGGTGCCATTGCTACAATCATCGCTATCAATAAAGGCTATCCAAGATTAAATTGGCTAATCTTCGGACTTCTGGGAGGAACCTTTACCTTTTTTATCGCTCTTTTCCTGAAAAAAAAGCCCAAAATTTAAGGGATGATATTGCTTGATTATCCTTTAATAGTTCCCATCAACACCTCTAAATCTTCTGCGTCTAACTCCTCTGGGATACCATTGCGAATTAATTCCGAAAAATCCTCATTGGGAACCATAAAACATAGTGCATAAAGTCTTCCGTCCCCCACATTTCTAATCTCGTGAATACCCGTGGGACGGACTAATAAACTATCCCCCGGCCCCAGGGGAATCGGTTTACCATCACAGATAGCCATTCCCTCCCCTTTGAGGATAAAAAACATTTCTACGGCAAAATGATGACGATGGGTAGGGGTGCGACCGTGGGGATCGAAAATTTCCACACAGACGGTCAAGGAATCCCCCGCTACGGTAGAATCGAAGACGATCGCTAAACGATTCGTATCCCCAGCGCTAATGCGAAAAACTTGATAATCCCGGGGAGATCGAATCACGGGTAACATACAATGATCGCTGGTTAGTTGGCTATTCATCGCTAATTTCGATCGAACTGTGGATGATTCTAAGACTAGCAAAAATTTTCAACTTCGCTCGATTGCGTCCACCACTTTCCTCACATCTACGATCGCATCCACATCATGGACGCGCAGGATATCGGCCCCCTTAGCGATCGCTAAAGCACAGGCCGCCGCCGTTCCGAAAACTCGTTCTTTTGGGTCATCTTTGCCTGTAATCTCGCCAATAAAGCGTTTTCTCGACAATCCAATCAAAATAGGTAAATCTAAATCCCGAAATTGCTTTAATTCTCGCAATAACTCAAGATTTTGTGTCCCAGTTTTGGCGAAACCAATCCCCGGATCGATGATAATATTTTCCCTAGCAATACCCCACTGTAAAGCTTCGTTAATGCGATCCTGTAAAAATTCTTTAATTTCCTTGACTAAATCATCATAATGTGTTAATGATTGCATGGTTTGCGGATTGCCCCGCAGGTGCATGAGGATGATGGGAACGGCCAATTTAGCCACCGTAGGTAATAATAGGCGATCGAAGGTTCCCCCAGAAATATCATTGATCAAATCGGCCCCAGCGGCGATACCTTGGGCTGCTACAATCGCCCTAGTGGTATCTAGAGAGATAGGAATAGAACTTTGTTGTCGAATAGCGGTGATTACGGGGATAACTCGCGATAATTCTGCTTCTAGGCTAATTTCTTGCGCTCCCGGACGGGTGGATTGACCACCGATATCGATTATATCAGCCCCAGCCTCGATCATTTTCATCGCTTGTAGCAGGGCATTTTCAACATTGTCAAATTCTCCCCCATCACTAAAACTATCGGGAGTAACGTTTAAAACACCCATGATATAGGTGCGTTTTCCCCAAGCAAAAATATGTTCACGAATTGCCGTTAAGCTAGACATAATAATAGACCTCTTGTAAAAATCAAAAATTGTTGTTAGGATAGGAGTCAGTAGTCAGTAGAATTAAGAATGAATAATAATCAATTAAATGGTCTATTTACATATTTTATGCAATTTAATCCTTACTTTTGCCGTTTTTGAACCTTGACAAATTAATTATGCAAGAGGTTTAATAAATCCTGTAACTGATTACTGATTACTGATTACTGATTACTGATTACTGACGGTCATAGTTAATTTTTAGGTAGGGAAGAATCTTTTAATTCAACATAAGCTTGTACTTCTTCTTTCCAGAGTTGATATTTTTCTTGAATTAGTTGATATTGACTGGCAAAATCGAGGGGCCAATCAACGAGATTGCTATCGATATCGGATTGCACTAATTCCCGTTCGATCAGGGTTTCTCGGATAAATTTTAAACATTCTTGTCTCAAAGCTTCCGCTTGATCAATAATTAGCTGGACTTGATTAATTGCTTGATCGTACAATGGGGTTTGTGAATGAAAAATTTCGGAAGATGCGGCCAGATTTCGCAGTCTATGTAATTGATTTTTCTTTTCTACTAAACTAGCAATTTTCGGGTTAATTTCAAAAAGCAAGGTTTTCACCAGAGGAGCCAAGCGGCGAGTGTTAGTATAATCGTAGTTATTAAGATCTGATTTAATCAGGTGTACCTGTTGTAAATCGACGGTAATATCGTGGAATTGTATCTCGGTTTCGGTGATGGTGGGATGAATCGTTTTAACTTTCCAAGTAGTAATAGAAGTCAACTGCTGGCGATCACTATTAACCATTTGCCGCTCCATTTTCAGCACATCGAGGGGAATGCTATAAAGTTTTTTCTCAGGAATATAGATGACATCGCTACCGAGAATGCGATCGATTTTTGGACGACGATATAAATAATGATACAGGAATCGATAAAAGCTTTTACTGCCTTGAAATATCTGGACAAATAACCAAATTTTCCAGCTGAATAACCCGCTGAGAAAGCGTCCGAATAGATGGGAATTCGAGGAGGAGTTATTCATGAAATTCCGTTATCAGTTATCGGTGAGGAATCGGAGGTTTGGTTCTTTTCAGTGAGCGGTAAATAGTAAACAGTAATCAGGGATAAAGATAAAGATAACTAACTAATTAACTTAAAACTTACATCTGATAACTGATAACTGATAACTGATAACTGATTAAGGACGTTCTCCGGGTAGATTTTTTGACGATGTTGGTTTCGATCTTACCTGTTGACGACCGTTGCGAATAACTTGTAACATTTCCCCTAATTCTCGATCGAGATGTTCTAAAACGGCTTCGGCATAGTCGTCAGCGCCTTTTTGAATTTCGTGACATTCAGCTTGGGTTTTTTGTCGTAACTGTTGCACTTCCTGCAAGGTGCTGTGACGCATCTGTTCGATTTCATCGAGGGTTTGTTGTTGCAAGGATTCGCATTCCTGCTGAACCCGTTGACGAATTTGGGCCGCTTGCCGTTCTGCTTGTTGAATAATACCGGACTCATCGAGAATTTGGGCGGCTCTTTGTTGAGCGGAACGAAGGACTTGTTGAGCGTATTCCTCCGCTTTTGTGATAATTTCCTGTTCTTCCTGCAAAATTGCTAAAGCTTTCTGTACTGCTGGTGGCACGGTTTCATAGATGAGATCGATCTGTTCGGAAATCTGTCCCTCATCGATGATTGTCCAACGGGTGAGGGGGATATGGAAACTATCAAAAATCATCTCTTGCAGACGCGCCAGATCCTGATAGATATCGAAATCGACGGGTGGACTGGGAACCCCACTATTAGAAGTGTTAGGTACTGCTTTTCTGGGATCATTAGGTTCTCGGCGCGCCATAGGTTCAGATCGTCCTCATTACTGTATTTTAGTATGTTAGCTATAGTATGAGTAAATATCCCTAGAAACGTTTTCTGGGACTAGATGGGTGACAGAGCCACCGAATTGAGCGATTTCTTTAACCACGCTACTGCTTAAAAAACTATATTCTTTAGTGGTGGCTAAAAAAACCGTTTCGATTCCTTCCCAGAGAGTTTTATTGGTGTGTGCCATTTGCAGTTCTTTTTCAAAGTCTGAGAGAACCCGCAACCCCCGCAACAGCACCTTAGCACCTTTTAATCTGGCATATTCAACCGTCAATCCTGAAAAACTGTCTATCTCAACGTTTTTCAGGTGTTTTGTACAGTAACTGATCTGTTCTATGCGTTTTTCGACGGTAAACAGGGGGTTTTTATGGGGATTGCAGAGAACTGCCACGATTACTCGCTCGAATAGTGGCACACTGCGTTCGATAATATCTAAATGACCGAGTGTAACTGGATCGAAGCTGCCGGGGTAGATGGCGATCATTTCTCAACCTGCACACCTCGCCAAAAAGCGATATATCCTTTAATATTTTGGGCTTTTGGTTTAGGATCGGGATAATACCAAGCGGCATCTTTATTGTCCTGTCCATCTACCCTGAGAGTATAATAACTAGCCTCTCCTTTCCAAGAACAAATGGTATGGGTGTTACTGGGTTGAAAATATTCAGCTTTGATGGTATCGGGGGGAAAATAGTAGTTTCCCTCGACAATTTCGCAGTTATCGCTTTCCGCTACCACTGCACCATTCCAAATCGCCTTTGCCATGACACTAACTCCTAGTTCTGGTTCAAAATTATCTTACAACAGAGTTTGTAAATGTTGAACCAGTTGGTTAACCTGCACCACTCCCTCGATTCGATCGATCGGTTGACCATTTTTAAAGACTACTAAAGTGGGTAAGGCTTGAATACCGTACTTAGTGGCTAAATTGGGATATTTGTCTGTATCAATTTTGACAATTTGTAGGCGATTTTTGAAATACATTCCCGTTTGTTCTAGAATCGGAGCCATCATTTGACAAGGACCGCACCAAGTGGCATAGAAATCCACTAACACGGGAAGATTAGTGGTTTGCAACAGTTCCTGAAAACTGGAAAACTCTTTTTTGACTGCCATAAATTGTCACCTCGCTGGAACAATAGCCTTTTCCCTACTATAGCTTTTCTAGATGTTCCTTAGACCTCGTGCAAAAGTAAGTTCTCGATGTGCTATCGGCTCAAAATATCTTAAAACTCAGATAAATTTGCGATAATTTTCGGTTTTATGGCTAGTATAGTTGTCTCTTGTCTTTTTTATCCTCATCTCCCCACTCCCTACCTCCCCATTTCCTGTCTCGGAGTCTCCTATCTCCTCACCTAAGGGAAGATTTTTGATTTCTCCAGAGCAGTCATCGATCGCCGGGAAAATGCTAAGTTAAGTTAAAGACTCTGAGCCAACTGTCCATGAACATCCTAACCAAGCTGCTTTTTCCCGAAACTAAAACTCCAGAGCAAGTAGGTTCACCGCGAGTACAGAAAAGCCGCCGGGGAATCGAAACTAAATCCGCCGCAGAAATCGTTATTATGCGACAAGCAGGTAAAATTGCCGCCACAGTCCTCAAAGAAATTGCCGAGATCGCCCAACCCGGGATGACGACGGCGGATCTGGATGTCTATGCGGAAAAACGTATCCGCGCAATGGGTGCTACTCCCAGTTTTAAAGGTTATTATGGCTTTCCTGCCTCGATTTGTGCCTCCGTCGATAACGAAGTCGTTCACGGTATCCCTAGCGCGAAAAAACGCCTCAAAGCCGGTTCTGTGTTAAAGGTAGATACGGGGGCCTACTACCAAGGTTATCATGGGGATTCCTGTATCACGATCGCGATCGGTTCCGTCTCTCCCAAAGCCGAAAAATTAATCCGCGTGGCGGAAGAAGCTTTATATAAAGGCATAAATCAGGTAAAAGCTGGCAATTATCTGCTCGATATTGCAGGAGCGATCGAAGATCACGTTCAAGCTAACGGTTTCCAGGTGGTAGAAGATTTTACCGGCCATGGAGTCGGCAGAAATCTCCACGAAGAACCCTCGGTATTTAATTTTCGCACTAATGAGTTACCCAATGTCAAGCTCCGCGCCGGGATGACTCTGGCAATTGAACCAATTGTCAACGCGGGATCTAAACATACGAGAACTTTGCGCGATCGTTGGACGGTGGTGACGATGGATAATGCTCTCTCCGCTCAGTTTGAGCATACTGTCTTAGTAACCGCCACGGGGTACGAAATCTTAACCGATCGCAATAACCTATAAAATTGTCTATCTAGGCATAATGGCAGAATCAAAGATTTTTTGCTCCGGAATCTTAATTGAAAATTTATTTAGCGGCAGGATTTAGTCAAAATGTTTAAAAATATCGTTGTTGCCTTGGATTGTGGGGAATCATCCCATCGAGTCCTTCATGCTTTGAATTCCCTCTCTCTAACGGCAAATTCTTACATCATCATCACCCATATTCTCAGCAAGGAGGGAGACGAATCGGCAGTGGATCGCCCTCACCCCTCCCGTGAGATCATTGAAGATCAATTGCGCTGCTATCAATCCCAGATTGCTACCCCTAGTGAAATCGAGGTCATCTTTGGCGATCCAGCGGAGGAAATTATTCGTTTAGCTAATATCTATCAAGCTGATCTGATCGTGATCGGCAGCCGGGGATTAACGGGAGTTCAACGGGTGATCGAAGATTCTGTTAGTAGTCTCGTGGTGGCAGAAGCTACCTGTTCCGTATTGGTGGTAAAAGCATAGCAGCCAGCATTCAGCTAGAAAAGGTACTCTGGCAAGAGCGCCTAAGTAGGGTTTGCTGAATAAATCTAAAAACCTTGTTAGATAAGGCTTTTAGACTTTTTTGACCTCAAAAAGTGCTGACAATTGGAGTGATCGGGGGTAAAATTCCTTGACTTTTTCCCTGAAAAGTAGGTAACTGACTACCTCAAAATCGGTAAAACCCCACACCCCACACCCC
>NZ_JADEXI010000931.1:0-1151 GCF_015207185.1 Microcystis sp. LEGE 08355
CTTTTACTAATATTTAACTCTTTTTCTTCCCCTCTAAAAAATGCAATTGATTCGGCGTGAGTCCGAACATGAGTAATGGCGTATTTATAGGTTCCTTCGGTTTCTAATTGTTGTTTACTGACTTTATTTAATTGTTGAGTAATATAGGTAGCAAGAATATTTCCAATAATCGTATAAACCAAAAGCACAATAGAAATGGTTCTAGAAATTGACCAAAGGATGACAATAAAAACCATCATCTCCATGAGTTTTTCGACGCAAGTTGTTAAAAAGTCCATCGTTGTTCTGGTGATGGGTTGAATTTCTTGGGATAAACGTTGATCTGGATTTTCAATATCTCTTTTAAAATTGATTTGATAATAAGCACGATTTTTAAAATATTTTTGCAAGATACTACTATTGATCCATTGATACCAATCCAGCGCAATTAGTTGTTTAAGAAACTTGGACAATCCTCCGAAAAACGTCATACTACCTAGGGTAATCCCATAAATAATGACAAGATGAGTTAATTTTTCTACATCCCTAGCTTCTGTGAAGGTAATTAAGTCTCTAAAAACAAAACTATTAAACGCATTAAGACCTACTAATCCCACTAATAATAAAAACAATAAAACGAGCATTCCCCAGGAACGAATAATCTGTGAAAAGGCTCTATCCTGGTGTTCTTTAGGATACCAATAAACTTGAATAAATCTTAAAAATTCTTGAAGAGATTGATTGAAAGTTCGGACATCTTCTTTGAGATTTATACTATCTGAGGTTTTTTCAGCAACATTCATAGGATTCTCCTTACTCTAAAATGAGGGACATTAGAACTTTGAATGTCTATCTCTTAAGTTAGACACTAATTCAGCATACCATAAAAATCTGCATTATTATCAGAAATTATATTATTACTATTTTCGGGATTTTCTACAGTTCAGGAATGAATACTAACCGAATTGAATCAGATTCATAATCGTTTGATAATTTTGGCAGGATTACCAGCAACAACAGTAAAAGGTTCTACATCTTTTGTTACAACAGAACCTGCTCCAATAATTGCTCCTTTCCCAATCGTAAACCCTTTAAGAATACCAACATTAAATCCAATCCAAACATGATCTTCTATCACCACGGGTGCAGATTGTATATCAACATCCTTAGCA
>NZ_JADEXI010000932.1:0-1144 GCF_015207185.1 Microcystis sp. LEGE 08355
TAAAGGTAACATCGAGTACCCAATGGAGACTATTTTCAATACTCCAATGTCCGCGAATCACCTCGGCGTGTTTTTGGGCATCCGCTGCTAAACTACTGATGAAGAAGCGAATTTCTGTCGTAGTTTTATTCCATAATTGGCGGACACTGCGAACCATGACTAGGGTGGTTAGGCCAGGCCACAGACTCTGCCGATGCAGGGGCGGTAATTGGGACACCGGCACCACCCAAATTTGACGGGTTTCGAGCCGGTGATGCCCCGACTCCACCTTTTCGTGGTAGCTGTATTCAATCCCTTGCCAATCCCCGGCTATAGCTTGGTCAAACCAGCCTTCTACTTGTTGAAAGAGCTTGCCCTGATTGCCTTTGAGGGCTAAGACGTAATCTCCGCCCCCAGACTTGATTTGTTGGGCAATTTCCGTCTGGGTTCCCATGGCATCCAAAGTGACTATCGCTCCCTTGAGATTGAGCAATTGCACTTCTGAGCGGCACGGCGGTAATTTCATTGGATTTACTGTCCACTTTTTCTTGGGCTAAGACTAACCCATGTTCGCTACTCCAAGCACTTACTGTGTGCAAAGCCTTTAGTTTCTTTTCACGGTCATAGGAACCCTTGGCGGTTTTCCCATCTATGTGGATTAGTTCTATACTTTAGACGTTCATAATCTGAGATTTATTAAACTTCTGAAATCGTAGAGTCAGCAAGGAATCCAGTTCTTTTTTATGTTTCAAATGGGCATCATTCAAACATTCATAAATGGCTGAAGAAAAGTCAGAAAAGTTTTCATAATATTTACCATATAAACATTTCTTTTTGACCAATTTCCACAGCCTTTCAATTAAACTTAGATTAGGTGAATAAGACGGCAGATAGAGCAGTTCTATTGACAAAGAAAGAGCTAATTCTTCAACAATTTTACATTTTTGATAGCGGGCATTATCTAATACGAGAGTGATGGGAATCATTAGTCCTAAAGCAGCTATTTTTGACCGGAGTTCACAGACTTGAGTTGCCGTAATATAAGTGTCATTCGTAACCAGAATAACTTCATGAGTTATTGCATTTAATGCTCCTAAAACATTGAAGCGTTTACGCCCGCTCGGTGACTTAACAAAAAGTCTCTCAAAACACCAAACAAAACCGA
>NZ_JADEXI010000933.1:0-1141 GCF_015207185.1 Microcystis sp. LEGE 08355
AGAGAGTCTATCTTTCTCTAAAAAAATGGAGAATCACGTTGGGGAACCCTTTGGTATTTTATCCATGACTACAATGCACAGCAAAGCAAAGGATTAAGCCGCCATCACTACTACCGAATCACCACCCCGAGTCGATGGGCTGCGAGCGTTTCCTATTGCTCGGCATTCCTCCCCCACTAACCCTACGGGTGTAACGGTGGTATTGTAAAGTTTCAATGTAAATATAGTCAGATATAGTCAGGCATAGTAATATATAGACATGAGACGATCAGACTAGGCAAAAAAAGCAGCAATAAGTTATCGAACGGCTTGGAGGTGGTGGAAACAAGGGAATTTAACAGGCTATCAATTGCCTTCTGGTAGGTACAATCATCACAACGGATGACAACCCTTCAAAACCCGACGCTGAGTTAAAAGACAACGGACAATAATGTTAGTAGCCGAAAGACACATTATCAAGAAAGGACATAGATTTTGGGCTGAGATAGATAATTTATCTTGGCAGTCTAAAAATCTCTACAACTCAGCCAATTATTTAATCCGACAAAACTTCATTTATGGTCATGGCTATTTGACCTATAATCAGATGGCCTCTCTGAGGTCAAAGACAGAACAGTATCAAGCTTTACCCGCTAAAGTTTCCCAACAAGTTTTAAGAGGATTAGACAAGAACTGGCCATCATTTTTTGCCGCTTCATCGGAGTTGAAAAGTCACCCCGATAAATTTCTAGGAAAACCCAAAATCCCTGGCTATAAGGAGCCAAAAAAAGGACGAAATCTCTTAGTTTACACGATTCAATCCCTAAGCAAAGTAGGTCTTCGGTACGGATTGGTCAAACTATCACCGGACTTCAATTGCCTTGCCGACAAGAGTAGCGGAGCGCATAGCAGAAGTTAGAATAGTTCCTAAATGTGATTGTTATGTAATCGAGGTAATTTATGAGAAAACCGAACAGTTCTTAGCTCCTAATGAAAAAATAGCTGCGATAGATTTAGGCATAGATAATTTGATGACTGTAACTTCAAATCAACCGGACTTTATCCCTTTGTTGATTAATGGCAGACCGTTAAAAAGCCTGAATCAATTTTATAACCAACGTCGGGCTAAGTTGCCATCTCTGTTAAAAGGTAATCGTCAAAG